>JABWAN010000046.1 GCA_013361015.1 Candidatus Zhuqueibacterota bacterium
GGTGGAAAGAGAGCTGGCTGCGATCTGGAGTAAAGTGCTGAAAGTTGAAAGGGTCGGCGCGCACGACAACTTTTTTGAGCTGGGCGGGCACTCGCTCCTGGCGATTCAAATCGTCTCGCGCATACGTGCGGCATTCGATGTGGAGGTGCCGCTGCGCAGTGTGTTCGAAGCGCAGACCGTGGCCGAGCTGGCGATGGTACTCGGCCAGATTCAGCTTGCGCGCGAAGAGAACGAGGAGGTGGAAAAGATGCTGGCCGAACTGGAACAACTTTCCGAGGCAGAAGCGGAGGCTTTGTTGAATTAAAAAAACACTTGCAAAGGGTGAAAAATATTCGCAAGGTGCGCTCCGTGTTTTTCTCGGCATCGCTTCACGTACGGCGCATCGCGGCTCGGCCTCAAGCGAGCACGCGTTTCCCTCCTCCAAATACTTCCCGGCCACACCCTCTCGGGAAAGATATTGCGCTAGAAACGGACTGTGAGTTTCATTCAGTATTGTGAACATATCCAATCGTGCGTTTTTGTTGAACTCAAAGCAGCTTTCGCTTTTGTGGTACCCGTTTTTTTTCTTTGGAGTCGGTGGGTTGCGAGAGGCTGTAGCCGAGTGTTTTTTTGCTTAAGGCGACAGTCTCTTGGGAGTGTGACACAACAGGCAATGGACCCAAATCGAAAGGAGGCGCCTCAAATCCAGGACTGTTTTCACGGTGATTGCTTGAAAATGTTCAAGCAGATCACAAGCAACTTCCTTTCTCTTCACAACATCTCATTCAAGGAGGATGTAATGAGACGAGTTACTCTGATTTTTGCGGTCATGTTTTTAGGTGTGTCATTGGCGTGGGCGCAAACCGCCTCCGTGGTCAAGATTATCAAACCCACCAAAATGGATGTCTCTGCGCCGTTGCGCGAGATGGTGAAAAAATCCCAATTGCGCGCAAATCTGCAAGGACAGGAACGGGAAATTCCCAATCTTCTTCCCTCCTCAAGCAGTAAACGCAGCTCAAAGACCGGCGAGGATTTGAATAGGCCGGATCCCTTGCTGCAACAGCAGCCGGTCAACAGCGCGAATGCACCGACCGTCGGTTTGAATTTCGCCGGCGCCAGCAACAACGACAATCAATCTGTCGTCGGCTTCAAAGTCGCACCTCCGGATCCCAATATGGACGTCGGTCCCAATCACATCGTCCAAACCGTCAACTTGGTAACGATGATTTGGGACAAATCCGGGAACGTGCTTGAGGCGCCTTTTGCGACCAGCGATTTCTGGGCCGGTTTTGGCGGAGACTGCGAGTTTAACAATGACGGCGATCCGATCGTGCTCTACGATCACTTGGCCGATCGTTGGGTGATCAGCCAATTTGTATTCTCTACGGATCAGTGCGTTTGTGTTTCGCAAGGGGCGGACCCGACGGGCTCTTATTATCGCTATCAATTCAACACTCCGGGCAACGACTATCCCAAAATGGGCGTGATGGGCGATGCCTATTACATGACCATCAGAAATTTCAGCGGCGCTTTCAACATGGACGTTGCCGCTTTGGATCGCGCGAGAATGCTGTCCGGTCAGTCGGCCACGATTCAGATTTTTGATTTGTCCACCCTTAATCCGGATGTCGAAGGCTATATCGCCGCGGATTTGGACGGGCCTGCGCCTCCGTCCGGAACGCCCGGTTTTATCGTTGGACATAACGGCGGCGTTTCGTTGGTCCACAACGAGCTGGAAGTTTATAAACTCGACGTGGACTTCACTACGCCTGGCAATTCCAGCTTGAGTTTGGCGAGCACGATTCCGGTGACACAATTTGATTTGAACATCGGCACGGTTCCGCAACCCAGCCCCGGCGGCGGTTTAGATGCGCTGGCGCAATTTACGATGCACCGCGCGACCATCCGCGATTTTGGCTCGGGCCAGAATTTCAGAATGGTGCTGGCGCATACGGTCGATGCCAACGGCGCCAATCGCGCCGGCGTGCGGTGGTATGAAATCCGAGACAATACGCGCACCGGCAATAACTGGACGCTTTTCCAAGAAGGCACATTCTCGCCGGACGCCACGCACCGTTGGATGCCGAGCATCGCGATGAATGCCAACGGCGACATTGGGTTGTCCTATACTGCGACGAGCAGCTCGACTTTCCCATCGATTCGCGCAACCGGCCGCGCGGCCAACGATCCGCTCGGTACGTTGCAGTCGGAAGTGACGATCGTTGCCGGCACGGGTTCGCAGACCGGCACGAGCCGCTGGGGTGATTACTCCTCGCTGGCCGTTGATCCCTCCAACAACACCACATTTGTTGGAAACCACGAATATGTTATCACCACCGGCAGCTTCAATTGGTGGACGCGGATTTTTTCCTTCGACGTAACACCGCCGGGGCCGACGCCGCCGACGATTACCTCCACGCCCAATACTTCCGCCTTCGTGGGCGTGCCTTACTCGTATGACGCAGACAACACCGTTGACGTCACTGGCACGCCGCCGATCACTTTTTCCTTCACGGGCCCGGTCGGTTTTAACGTCAACGCCACGACCGGTGTCGTCTCGTGGACGCCGTCCGCGGTCGGATCTTTTCCGGTTTCCATCACGGCCACGAATGCGCAGGGTTTTGACACACAAAACTTCACGATCAATGTGACGACCTTTGCCGCGCGCATTAATGCCGGCGGCTCGAACTATACCGATGGCGGCGGCGATCTGTTTGTAGCTGATAAAGCCTATTCCACGGGTAGTTTCGGTTTCATCGGCGGCGCGACCAACACCTTCACGAATGCGATCGGCAATACCACCGATGATGTATTGTATCAATCCCTGCGGCGCACGTCTACAACCAGTTCTTTCTCTTATGATTTTGACGTGCCCGCGGCTGGAAATTATAACGTCACGCTGCACCTCGTGGCGCCCGCGGCAGGCAGCGGTAATTTTATCATGGATGTGTTGGCCGAAGGCGGAGTCGTCTTCAACGACCTCAACATCAATGCGGAAGCGGGCGGCACTTTTATGGCGTTGGTCAAAAATTTTGCGGTAAATGTGACCGACGGCCGTTTGGACTTGGACTTTGTGCGAGTCAACAAGCAAGCGCTGGTGTGCGCGATTGAAGTGGAGGAAGGCACGCCGCCGCCGCCAGCTCCGGAGATCGACGTGACGCCGCTGAGCGTTAACTTTGGCTCCGTGCAAGTCGGCCAGTTTGCCGATCAGAACGTGACGATCAACAACACCGGCAATGCGACTTTGACCGTGACTGCATTGAATGTCACAAATGGCGTGTTCGCTTTGGTCGGCCCGCCGAGTTTGCCGCTGAATATTCCCGCAAGCGGCAATCAAGTTCTCACGGTGCGCTTTGCGCCCACGGCTGCGGGCGCGCAAAACGGCAATCTTGCGATCGTGAACAACGACGCGGACGAGTCCACGGTGAATGTGTCGTTAAGCGGCAGCGGCGTGACGCCCTCGCTTTATACGGCCCGCATCAATTCCGGCGGCTCGAATTTTACCACCGGCGGCGGGAATCTTTTTGTCGCCGACCAGGCTTATAACCCCCCCAGTGTTTCGTTTGGATTCGTTGGCGGTGTTGCCGGCAACAATACAAGTGCGATTGCCAACACCACCGACGATCCACTTTATCAGGCATTCCGGCGTAGCGCGACTTCGGCGGGTGCCAGTTTTCAGTACAATTTTGATGTTCCCTCCGGCACATACAGCGTGACGTTGCACCTTGCGGCGCCGAATGGCGGCGGCACCGGCAACTTCGTGATGACCGTACAGGCCGAAGGCGTGAACGTGCCGGCGCTCACGAATTTCGATGTGAATGCGCAAGCCGGCGGCACGAACACCGCGCTCGTCACGAGCTTTTCACAAGTGGTGACCGACGGCACGCTGAACCTAAACTTCATCCGGGTCAACAAAACGTCCATTGTCAGCGGCATCGAAGTGGTACAAACCGCAGCGCCGGGATTTGCGAAGAACGATCCGAACGACGGCGAAGCGCTGGCAAACATGCCGCAGGACTTCCAGCTTTATCAAAACCACCCGAATCCTTTTAATCCGAGCACGGACATTCGCTTCGACTTACCGAGGGCCATGGACGTGCAGCTCACGATCTACAATACACTCGGCGAAACCGTACGCACGCTCGTGCGGAACTATTACGAAGCGGGCAGCTATACGGTACGCTGGGATGGCCGGCTGTCTTCCGGCGTGCGCGCACCTTCCGGCATTTATATTTATCGTCTGGAAGGCAACGGCTTGAGCCTCGTGCGGAAGATGACACTGTTACAATAAGGCCAAAGGCAGTGCCACGCACTTTTCAAGTGCGTGGCACTTGATGACATTCAACTCATGCGAACTTTGATATGCGCCATTCAAAATTGCTCCATGGTGTTCTCGCTTGCGCGTTTTGCTTTTGTCTAAGCTTAATGGCTTGCAAGCAGACTTCGCAACCCGAACATGCGGTTTTCAATCTCGCGGGCTCGGATGCCAAAGCCGTAGCCCTGGCCGATTCTGTGCTTGCGGCATGCGGCGGGCTGGAGAATTGGGAGAAAACCCGTTTCATCAAATGGACGTGCTTGGGGAAAAGACTCAATGTGTGGGACAAGCAGACCGGCAACGTGCGCATCGAATCGCGGGCGTCGCTGGTACTGATGAATCTGCACACGAAGCAGGGCCGCGCGTGGAAAGGCAGCATGGAATTGACCGACCCCGCCGAGCTGCAAAGAGCCATGGATTACGGCTATGAAGCGTGGATCAATGATTCGTATTGGCTGCTGTTGCCGTTCAAGCTGAAAGATGGCGGTGTCACGCTGAAATATTTGGGCGAAGGTCTCACGGAAGCAGGCCGCCCGGCTGATATATTGAGTTTGACCTTTAAGAATGTAGGCGTGACGCCCAACAATAAGTATCACGTTTATGTTGATAAAGAAACCCGGTTGCTCACGCAATGGTCTTATTTCATGGATGCCCCGGACGAGCACCCGCGCTTCACAACCCCGTGGGCGAACTATCAACAATATGGCCGAATTCTGCTTTCTGACGACCGCGGCCAAAAGAAGCATTCCGGCCTCGCGGTATTTGATGAGCTGCCCGCCGACGTGTTTGAAAGCCCGGACCTAGTGGATTGGGAAAAACTCCCGCAAAGCCTTGCGACGCATATCGCGAATCCTTAACGCGATCCCAAAAGCAGCTTCGGACGCAGAAGTAGAACGGGACACGGACCTTTTTGAAACCATTCCGTGTCCTCTTCACAAGCTTTTCTATTTTCTTTTTAAGCAACGAGCCCAAACAAAAGGAGGCGAATAAAAGACTTCGGTTCAATCCATCGTGAGCGCTTGCAGACCTGCAAGCGGATCACCAACAGTGTTTGTTACGCTCCATAGCATCTCATTCAAGGAGGATATGATGAGAAGAGCTATTGTGCATTTCGCAGTCGTGTTGTTGAGTGCTTCATTGGCGTGGGCGCAAACCGGTTCCGTGGTTAAAATTATCAAACCCACCAAGCAGGATGTTTCCGCGCCGCTGAGCGAGATGGTGAAAAAATCCCAATCGCGTGCAAACCTGCAAGGGCAGGAACGGGAGATTCCCAATCTTTTTTCTTCCAGCAGCAAGCGCAGTTCTAAGGCCGGCCAGGAAGTGAATGCGCCGGATCCCCTGCTGCAACAGCAGCCGGTCAACGGCGTGAATGCCGTAACCGTCGCTTTGAATTTCGCCGGCGCCAGCAACGCTGACAATCAAGCCGTTGTGGGCGGCAGAGTTGCTCCGCCCGATCCGAACATGGATGTTGGTCCGAACCACATCGTCCAAACCATTAACTTGGTGACCACGATCTATAATAAGACCGGCGGCACGGTGATGGGTCCTTTTGCGACGAGTGACCTTTGGAGTGGTTTCGGTGGTCCGTGCGAACTCAACAATGATGGCGATCCGATCGTGCTCTACGATCACTTGGCCGATCGCTGGGTCATCAGCCAGTTCGTATTTTCTACCGATGAATGCGTCTGCGTCTCGACCGGATCGAACCCAACGGGCAGCTATTATCGCTACCAATTCACCACGCCGGGCAATGACTATCCCAAATTGGGTGTGATGAGCGACGCCTACTACGCCACCTTCCGGAATTTTGACGGCACTTTTAACATGGATGCCGCGGCCATGGATCGCGCCCAGATGTTGGTTGGCGGTCCGGCCACGATTCAGATTTTCAATCTGTCCGCGCTTAATCCCGACGTTGAAGGCTACATTCCTGCGGATTTGGACGGCTCCGCGCCTCCGGCCGGAACGCCCGGTTTCATCGTCGGCCACAACGGCGGCCCGACATTGGTTCACAATGAGCTTGAGGTTTACAAACTGGACGTCGACTTTGCCACTCCCAGCAATTCCAGCTTGAGCCTGGCGAGCACGATCCCAGTGTCGCAATTCGATTTGAGCGTCAGCACCGTTCCGCAACCCAGCACCACCGTCCGCTTGGATGCGTTGGCAAATTTTACCATGCATCGCGCCACCATTCGCGATTTTGGCTCGGGCCAGAATTTCAGAATGGCCTTGACGCATACGGTCGACGTCGGCTCCAATCGCGCCGGTGTGCGTTGGTATGAAATCCGAGACAATTCACGCACGGGCAATAGCTGGACGCTTTATCAACAAGGTACGTTTTCTCCGGATGCCGGCACGCACCGTTGGATGCCGAGTATCGCGATGAATGCGAATGGCGATATCGGCCTGTCTTATACCGCTTCCAGCAGTTCGGTCTTTCCTTCAATTCGCGCGACCGGGCGCTTGGCAGCCGATCCGCTCAACACCATGCAATCGGAAGTGACCGTCGTCGCCGGCACCGGCTCGCAAACCGGAACCGGTCGTTGGGGCGATTACTCCGCGTTGGCGGTTGATCCTTCCAATGGCACCACGTTCGTCGGCAACCACGAGTATGTGATCACCACCGGCTCGTTCAATTGGTGGACGCGAATCTTTTCGTTCGATGTCACCGGCGGCGGTGGCGGCGGTTGGCAGACCATCACCTATGATGATTTTGAAAGCGGGATGGGCAGCTATACCGATGGCGGCGCGGACATGTCGCGTTACACCGGCAGTACGCATGCACATCAGCCCGTTGCGGCCGCGGACATTCAAGACAACAGTGGCACGGCCTCCTCGTTCTATCACACCGGAAGCTACAACGTGAGCGGCTACACCACTCTGGAAGTCAATTTCTGGTTCAAGATGGTGAGCATGGAATCGGGCGAGGACTTCTGGCTGCAATATTTCAACGGCTCAACGTGGCAAACCGTGGCCACCTTTGCGCGAGGCAGCACCTACGCAAACGGCACGTTCTACAACGTGATCGTCACGCTCTCGAACGGCACCTACACCTTCCCAACCAACGCCAGACTGCGGTTCATGTGTGACGCGAGCGACAACAATGACGACGTTTACATCGACGAGATCCTGTTCCGAGGAACGACGGGCAGCGCGGCATTTACCAAGGGCGGCAACACTTTGAACGCCGCGGCTGGAACGGCGCCGGAAGATTTTCAATTGCACCAGAATTATCCCAACCCCTTCAATCCTAGCACGCGCATTCGCTTCGATCTGCCGCAGGCCGCGGAAGTGAAGCTCACTATCTTCAACACGCTCGGCGAAGAAGTGCGCACGCTCGTGCAGCGTTACTATGAGGCCGGCAGCCACGAAGTGGAGTGGAATGGCCGGCTCGCCTCCGGCACACGTGCGCCCTCCGGCGTTTACATCTATCGTTTGGAAGGCGAGGGTTTGAAGCTGGTAAAGAAGATGACGCTGTTGCAATAAGGCCGGTTGAAGTTACGAGCAGGCCATTCGCCATCATGCGTTAACCATTGGCCATTAGTCATTAGTCATGCGTTGGAAAACATGGCGCAATGACTAATGGCCTAATGACGAAAGATGCAGCAGCACTTAGGGTTTTAATCACACAGAACAGCACCTCGGCAACCCATCTTTGCTTTGGCATCATGAGCGATATTGTTGACAAATATTCCCATCTTTCTCCCGCCAAGCGCGCTCTGCTCACGCAGCGACTGCTGAAAAAGAACGGTGAGCAAGCTTCTCGACACGAATCCATTCCGCGTCGCAATGGCAATGAAGCCTTGCCGCTTTCCTATGCGCAGGAGCGTTTGTGGTTGCTCGAGCAACTTGAACCGGGCACGCACGCTTATAACCTTCCACTCGCGGCGCGCATAACGGGCGCGCTCGATCAGGAAGCTTTCGTGCAAAGCCTGCAAGAAATCCAACGCCGCCACGAAATTTTGCGCACCGTTTTCGCACAGGTGGAGGGCAAACCGGTGCAGATCGTTGGCGGGAAAACTACTCCCGCCATTGAGATTATCGATCTCAGCCAGCACGGTGAATCCGACCGCGAGGCTGAAATTCTTCGTCTCGCCAAAGCAGAGGCGCATCACACTTTCGATTTGAGCCGCGGGCCGTTGTTCCGTGGAAGGTTGTTGCGCCTTTCACATGAGGAGCATGTCTTGCTGCTCGGCATGCATCACCTTGTCAGTGACGGCTGGTCCGTGGAGCTTATCGAGCAGGAGTTGGCGACACTCTACCATGCATTCGTGCAACACAAAAACTCGCCACTACCCGAGCTTGCGATTCAATATGCCGACTATGCGCTGTGGCAAAGGTCCGGCAGCACGGCCCAGAGTGAGCGTCTCGCGCAGCAAGTTGCATATTGGAGAAACAAACTCGCGGGCGCGCCACCGGTTTTGGAATTGCCGACGGATCGGCCGCGCCCGGCCGTGCCTTCGTATGCCGGCGCCCTCGAAATGTTTCATTTGCCTGCAGAATTGTCGCAGGCGCTAGTGGCCTTGAGCCGGCGTGAAAACGTAACCGCTTTCATGCTGCTTCTGGCCGCATTCAAAGTGTTGCTCGCGCGCTATTCCGGCCGGGATGATCTCGTGCTCGGCACCCCGATCGCCAACCGCAACCGCCCGGAATTGGAAAAACTCATTGGCTTTTTCGTTAACACCTTGGTGCTGCGCACCAATCTCGAAGGCAATCCGACTTTTCGCGAGTTGCTGCACCGCGTGCGCGAAACCACTTTGGAAGCATACGGGCATCAAGATCTTCCCTTCGAAAGAATCGTGGAGGAGCTGCAACCCGTTCGCAATCTTAGCTATGCGCCGATCTTTCAAGTGATGTTCATCTTGCAGCCGCCTTCCGTTCCGCCGCGCTTCGAGCAGATCACGATCACGCCCATGCCCATTCACAGCGGCACGGCCAAATTCGATTTGCTGCTCAATATGGCGAATTTGCCCGAAGGCTTTGCGGGCGCTTTCGAATATAGCACCGATCTTTTTGAGGCCGCGACCATCAGGCGTATGGCCGGCCATTTTCAGCGCCTGCTGCAAGGCATTGTAGAAAACCCCGGGCAGCGCATTGCGAACTTGCCGCTTTTGACCGGGCACGAGCGTGCGCAAATGCTGGTCGAATGGAATGACACAGCGCGCGACTTTCCCGAGGAGAAATGTTTTCATCAGTTGTTCGAAGCGCAAGTTGAGCGCACGCCCGAAGCCGTTGCCGTCGTTGGTGAGGAGCAGCAGATTACCTATCGTGAATTGAATCGCCGCGCCAATCAGCTCGCGCACTTTCTTTCCCGGTGTTGCGGCATTGGCCCGGAAACGTTGGTCGGTCTCTGCGTCGAACGCTCGCTCGAGATGATGATCGGCGTGTTGGGCATTATGAAGGCCGGCGCTGCCTACGTGCCGCTCGATCCCAATTACCCGCAAGAGCGCATTGCATACGTTCTGCAAGACGCACGCGTAGCGGTGCTGCTGACTTCACAAGCAACCAGTGGCTATGAGCAATTAGCAAATGGCAATTGGCAATCGCTTTCTCTCGATCGCGACTGGCATCAAATCGCGCGCGCGCGCGAAGACAATCCATACGTCTCAGTGTGCTCGGAAAATCTTGCATACGCTATTTACACTTCGGGCTCGACCGGCAGGCCCAAAGGCGTGGGCATTCCGCATCGCGCGCTCACAAACTTCTTGTGCTCGATGCAAGCGCGCCCTGAATTAAAAGAACAGGATATTTTGCTCGCAGTGACGACGCTCTCATTCGACATTGCGGGTTTGGAGCTTTATCTTCCCCTCTTGCAAGGCGCGCGTGTTGTGCTTGCCAAGCGCGAAGTTGCGGCGGATGGCCGTCATTTGCTCACAGCGCTCGCGGCTTCGAATGCCACCATCATGCAAGCCACCCCGGCAACGTGGCGCATGCTGCTCGAAGCTGGTTGGCAAGGCGCGTCGCACTTGAAAGCGTTATGCGGCGGCGAAGCTCTGCCGCGCGAGCTGGCACATGCACTATTGCAGCGTTGCGCGGCCGTGTGGAATATGTACGGCCCGACGGAGACCACGATTTGGTCCGCGATCCACAAGCTCGAAACAGGCGATGAGTTGATCAACATCGGCACGCCCATCGCCAATACGCAAATCCACATTGTCGATCGCCATCAACAAGCTGTGCCAATCGGCGTGCACGGCGAGTTGCTCATTGGTGGGATGGGCCTCGCGCGCGGCTATCTCAATCGCCCGGATCTCACCGCGGAAAAGTTTGTTCCAAATTCGTTTGCCGAAGTAATTCCCCCCTTGAGAAGAGAAGCTTCCGCGGCTGTCATTCAGAAGGAGTCTTTTTATGCGCCTGCTATTGATCCCAGCGCTGAAAAAGATTCTTCCAGAATGATAAACCCGAAGGGAACGCGGCTCTACAAAACCGGCGACCTCGCGCGTTATTTGCCAAATGGTAATGTGAATTGCCTCGGCCGCAGCGATCACCAAATCAAGCTGCGCGGCTTTCGCATTGAGTTGGGCGAGGTTGAGTCCGCGTGCGTGCAGCATCCGAGCATCGCGCAGGCGGTGGCAATCGTACGCGAAGATGAGCCGGGTGACAAGCGTCTCGTCGCATATCTCGTTGTGCGTCCGCAGTTATCAGTATTCAGTGATCAGTTGCCAGTAAACGGCGATCAGTTATTAGGGATCAGTAATCAGCAACAAGTAACCAGCAACGAGCAACCAGTAACGAGCAACGAACTGCGCGCTTTCCTGCTCAAACATTTGCCGGACTACATGGTGCCCTCGGCGTTCGTGTTTATGGACGCATTGCCCGCGACACCGAACGGCAAGGTTGATCGCAAAGCGTTGCCGCGGCCCTCGCAAGAAGCATCTGCCGCGGGAAAAGATTTCGAAGCGCCGCGTAATTCCGTGGAACAGTTGCTTGCAGAAATTTGGGTGGAGGTACTCGGGCTTACGCGTGTGAGCTTGCACGACAATTTTTTCGAGTTGGGCGGGCACTCGCTGCTGGCCGTGCGTTTGTTTTTGGAAATTGAACGCAGCTTTCGTCGCAGTCTTCCGCTCGCGAGCATCTTCAAAGCGCCGACGATCAAACAACTCGCAGCCATGATTTCTGACGCGGAAGTGTTGCCCTCCACCGGCTGCTTGATTGCGCTGCAGGAAGAGGGCAATCAACCGCCGCTTTTCTGCGTCTCCGGCTTGGCGGGCCACACCTTCAACTTCCGCCAGCTTGCGCGCCATCTCGGCAGCGATCAGCCTGTGTATGGATTGCAATACCCCGGCTTAGAGGGCCGCGAACAACCGCTCGAAACCGTGGAAGCCATCGCCACGGAGTTCATTCGCTATATTCGCAGTGTGCAGCCGCACGGACCATATCATCTCAGCGGGCTTTGTTTTGGCGGTTTGGTGGTTTATGAAATTGCACAACAGCTTGCGCGTCAAGATGAGCAGACGGCATTGCTCATCTTGATCGACACGTTCGCCCCCGATGGCCTTAAAAGCCCTTCGTGGCCGCACATGTTCAAGCTCTATGCACGGCATTTCAATCAGCGCGATAAGAACGGCAAGCTTGAATTTTTCAAAGCCCGGATGCCGCTTTTGCAGCGTTGGCTGGAGAAGCGTAATCATTTTGCCTCGCGCAATGGCAATGCTTCGTTGGCAGATTGGATCGAAGCCGTGCAAAGAGCCAACGTCGTCGCGCAATCACGTTACCATCCTCAACCTTATGCCGGCCGTGTTGTGCTCTTTCATCCGACCAAAAGAGGAGAAGGTTGGGCGGATTGGACGATCGTGCCGGACTATGGCTGGGGCAAGCTCGCGCGCGGAGGCGTGGAAGTGCATGCAATCAGCGGCTATCACAACAAAATGTTCCGCGAGCCGAAGGTGGAACGCATGGCGAAAAAAATCCGCGCGTATCTGCGCGAAGCTAGGAAGCCGCGAATCGAATATGGCGAAGCTGCAACGACTGCCGATGCCCTCGAAGCAGTCGTTTGAGTGTTGCGGCTGCGGGAGAGATTTTCTTTGTAGACGAGAATTGTTTAGTGCTGGCCGATTGCAATGAAGCAGGCTGTTGCTCATGAGTAGCCTCATCCTCACCGGCCCGGAACGCTCCGGCTCGACCTTGATGTGTTACTTGCTCAACGGGTTGCCCGATACCGTGGCGTTGCACGAGCCGATGAAAATTCGAAAATTCTACCGGCTCGGCGAACGCGCTGCGATTTGTCAAGAGATCGTGCATTACTTTGCGAAGACGAGAAAAACCTTACTCACTTCCGGCTATGCGGTCTCCCAGCACGTCGAAGGCTTGATTCCAGACAACACGTTTGCCGGGGAGCGCACCGCCTCCGGTTTGCGCAGCAGCAAAGATGAGAAAGGCTACATCACGATCGCAAAGAAACTGTCCACCGACTTTCTGCTCGGCATCAAACATCTCGGCCCGTTCACGGCATTGTTGGAGGATTTGACCGCGCGCTTTCCCTGCTATGCGGTCGTGCGTAATCCGCTTGCAATTCTGGCTTCGTGGAATAGTGTGGATTTGCCGATGCGTGAGGGAAGGAATCCGGCCGCCGAAAGGCTGGATGCCGATTTGGCCCGCGCGCTCGCGCGCATCACCGATCGTTTTGATCGCCAGGTGCATCTGTTGGCTTGGTATTTTGAAAAGTATGCGAGGCTGTTGCCGGAAAGCGCGGTTCTCCGGTACGAGAACGTGATTGCCTCGCAAGGCCGGTGCTTGCGCGTGATCACCGCGTCCGCCGAGACTTTGCAAGAACCCTTGGCGAATAAGAACAAAAATGAGTTGTATGATCGCGGCCTCATGGCAACATTGAGCGAGCGCCTGTTGCAAAGCGAAGCCGCGTTTTGGAAGTTTTATAAGAAGGAAGAAGTGGAAGCTTTGTCGCTGCTCTGACAACACTGCTTTGCATTGTATCTCCGGAATGCTCTGCGGACAAATCTTTAGGTGGGCAGCGCGTGTGCTGCGTTGGAAGTGTGTGGCGGAAGTCAAAAACGAGTCGTCCGGAATTGCATCTTCGTGGTGTGCTGTGAAC
>JABWAN010001030.1 GCA_013361015.1 Candidatus Zhuqueibacterota bacterium
CAACGCACGAGCAAATCCAGGAAGCCGCACGGCGCATCGGCAAAGAGTTCCATCCGCAACGGGTGATTCTGTTTGGGTCCTATGCCCGCGGCAAGCCCACGCCCGACTCCGACGTTGATCTTCTCGTAATCACGCAGGTCGAGAAAAGAAACGCGGATAAGGCCGTCGAAATTTTGCTGCGCGTGCGGCCTCCGTTTCCCATCGATCTACTAGTGCGAACACCGCAGCAAGTGCAAGAGCGCTTGGCGTTAGGTGACTTTTTCATGCGTGAAGTACTGGAGCAAGGCCAGATACTTTATGAAGCCGATCACGCTCGAATGGGTGAAGAAAGCTGAAGGCGATTTCGCGGTTATGGAGCGTGAGTCGCGCGTACGCAAGCAACCCAATTATGATGACATATGTTTTCACGCACAGCAATGCGCCGAGAAATACCTCAAAGCCAGGCTGTGCGAAGCCGATATTACTTTCCCCAAAACACATAGTCTGACTTCGTTGCTCGATCAAACATTGGCGGTCGAACCGTTATGGGAAGCTTTGCGTGAACCACTGGCTTATCTTTCAGTTTATGCCGTGGATTTTCGCTATCTCGGCTTGTTTGCTGACAAGCAGCAGGCAGTGCAGGCTCGCAAGTTCTGTCGAGAGTCCGCAAAATTGCTCGACTTTCGTTGAACTTGCACTCTTGACCTTACTCGCCGCCTCGCTGAACACAGGCCTTTGATGAACGCGATCTCATATCCGCTGAGCGCGTCCCACCATACGTTGAGCCACTTTTTTATAAACAACAAGGATGTAGTTCTTCGTTTGCAACCTTCGTGGAATATGCTATCTTGATTCCTGTCAATCAGATCGTGTAGTTCTGCGGCTAACTTCTGAGGAGGAGTGTGCATGCTCTCGCGTAAATTTTTCCCGCTCGCTTTGATCTTTTTGCTTCTCTCGCAACTCGCGTTTGCGCAAACGAGCGCGACCACCAAACCCGACACTTCCAAACCTGCCGAGAAAAAATCCGAAAAGAAAAAAGATTGGGACGTGACCGCGGCGCACGGGCCCACGAAGGAGATTGCATTCACGACCGACGAAGGCACGTGGATGAATCTCGACGTTAGCCCGGACGGCAAAGAGATTGTTTTCGATCTGCTCGGCGATATTTATAGCATGCCCATCACCGGCGGCGCCGCGAAGCTGCTCAGTGGCGGGCCCGCATTCGATTTGCAGCCGCGTTATAGTCCCGATGGCAAGCACATCAGTTTCACGAGCGACCGCGCGGGCGGCGATAACATTTGGCTGATGCAGCGCGACGGCACCAACGCGAAGCAAATCACCAAAGAAGATTTTCGTTTGCTCAACAATGTGGTGTGGACGCCGGACGGCAATTATCTCATCGCGCGCAAGCATTTTACCAGTACGCGCTCGCTCGGTGCGGGCGAGATGTGGCTCTATCACATTTCCGGCGGCGAAGGTTTGCAGCTCACCAAGCGCAAGAACGATCAACAAGACGCGGGCGAGCCGTGCGTTTCGCCCGATGGCCGCTATGTGTACTTCAGCGAAGACATGAGCGGCGGAAGCACGTTTCAATACAACAAAGATCCCAACGGGCAGATTTACGTCATTCGCCGCTTCGATCGCGAGACAGGTAAGCTGGAGAATTTCATTGCCGGGCCGGGCGGCGCGGTGCGGCCGCAAGTTTCACGCGACGGCAAATATCTCGCGTTCGTGCGCCGCGTGCGTTTGAAAAGCGTGCTCTACGTGCATGAATTTGCCACGGGCGAAGAGTGGCCGCTCTATGACAAGCTCAGCAAAGACCAGCAAGAAACGTGGGCGCTCTTCGGCGTGTATCCCAACTATGCGTGGACGCCGGACAACAAGCGCATCATGATTTGGGCCCAAGGGAAAATTTGGAGCGTAGACGTTGCAAGCAAACAGGCTACGCCGATTTCATTCACCGTGAATGCGAAGCACACGCTCACTGCGGCTCTGCATGCGCCGCAGCAAGCGTTCGCCGATTCATTCACAGTGAGAATGATTCGTGAGGCGGTGACTTCGCCGGACGGCAAGTGGCTGGTGTTTCACGGTGCGGGTTCTTTGTGGAAAAAGCAATTGCCGAACGGCAAGCCGCAACGATTGACGAACGACTCACACTTCGAGTTCTTTCCGACGTTCAGCAATGACGGCTTGTGGATCGCATACGCAACGTGGAGTGATACCGCACTCGGCGCGTTGTATAAAATTCGCGCCGATGCTCGCGGCAAACCCCTCAAGCTCACGAAAAGAAAAGGTTATTATATCACACCCTCGTTTTCTTTTGATGGAAAGAAGCTCGTGTATCAACGCCAAGACGGCAACAGCATGTTAGGCTTTGCGCACGGCGTGGAACCGGGTTTGTATTGGATGTCGGCGGAGGGCGGCGAAGAGCATTTCATTCAAGAAGAC
>JABWAN010001031.1 GCA_013361015.1 Candidatus Zhuqueibacterota bacterium
CCTCGGCGGTGTGAGCGCCTTTTCCGAAGTGCGGCGCTTCACGACGATTATGCAATTGCCCGCAGCCGTGCAATTATTGATGCCGGCACACGGCGCAATGTTGAGCGCCGACACGGTGCGCTGTTTGTGGCGAACGAGCGCGCCCGCGGTGCAACGCTATTGGTTCGAGTGGGCCACGGATTCGTTGATGCAAAACGCCACGCGCGACACCTCGTTTGCAGCAAATGATACCACGATCACACTGCGGCAGCTCGGCTCCAATCAAAATTATTGGTGGCGCGTGAAAGCGAGAAATATCGCAGGCTGGGGAGAGTTCAGCGCGAAGCGTAAGTTCACGGTCATCATCTCCGGCGTTGCCGGCCGCAACGAAGTACCGCTGACTTTCTATCTCGCGCAGAATTATCCCAACCCCGCGCGTCCGCGGACGGAAATTCGCTTTCAACTGCCGCAAGCGAGTGCAGTGCGACTGAGCGTGTATAACGTGCTGAGCCAGGAGATTTGCAGATTGGTGGAGGCAAAATTCGAAGCCGGTTATCACAACGTTCATTGGAATGGCACGGACGGCAATGGCAACCCGGTTCCGAGCGGAATTTATTTCTATCAACTCCGCGCCGGCGAGTTTTCACAAATTCGCAAGATGAGCTTGGTGCGGTAGTCTATACTCGTGAAGATTGAGTTTTATAGCGTCACTTTTCGTGCCGCAACATTTATGTTGCGAAGCAGCAATGCATGCAACGTGAATGTTGCGGTAGAAGGAGGTTGATATGCCATCGCGAACACTTCGAAGCTGCCATAGCGTTGCAATCGCGTTTGTGTTTTGTGCTATAATGATCGGGGCGAGGTATCAACCTGCGCATGCGCAAATACCGATATACTCCGGCTTCCCAGTGCTGAGGTATTCGCCAAGCGCAGCGGCCAATGGCATGGGCGGCGGATTCGTCGCTGCCGGCGCGGAAGCCTCGGCCATTTACTATAACCCGGCGGCGTTGACACGCTGTGGCCGCATGGCGCTGGAAGGCAACACGTTCAAGCTGTTCCCACAAGAGGATTGGGAGAATTTCAGATTTTCACATCTCGCCGCCGCAGTGCGACTGAATTGGCGGAACGGTCTGTGGCTGGGCGCGGCATACACGCGCGTTGGCTTGGGCCAGTATGTTATCACAGGCGAATCGACTCCGGACATTCTTGGCGTGGTCGAGCCATACGAATGGTCTCTCGCATTTGCCGCGGCGATCAAGGCCGGCGCGCACGCGCGTTTCGGGGTTGGTTTCAAATATCTGCGCCTCGTGCCTCATCCCGGGCTCCCGCCCACAGCTCAAAAGCTTGCAGATCACTTCTCCGGCTATGGTTTCGATTTGGGTTTCTTGTATGACGGCTTCTTGTCGAATCTGCATGCATCTCCAGCCTCGTTGCGCAAAACCCTGCCGTGGTCAAAGTGGACGCAGGAAAGATTGCCTCCCGGTTTTTCATTCGGTGTCACACTTGCCAACCTTGGCGCTCAAGTTGAATTCATTGATGCTGCGCAGCAGGAACCTTTGCCACAATCCCTGCGCCTGGGCCTCGCATGGAATATTTTAGAAAGCGAGTTGGTGAGCGTGGCCGCGACGGGTGAGATGAACAAGAGCTTGGTTAAATACAAGGACAACGGCGAGGCCGAAAGCGCATTGCCGGGGATATTTACGGCGTGGAGCGATCAAAGCATACGCGACGAGTTCAGCGAAGCGATTTACAACGGCGGCTTGGAAGTGAAGTTGTTGCATTTGGCCGCAATCCGCTACGGCCGCCATTGGGACGGCCGCAACATCTACGGCTATAATACTGTTGGTTATTCTATTGGCCCCTCGTTGCTGCAGTTCTCCGTCGCGAATTTTTTCAATGAGGGCCGGTCGTTTCAAACGTTCTACAGCCTCACAATCGATTTAGATAAGCTGTTGTGAGCTTCAAGCGCTGCCAACGAGGCACACACGCTTTGCTCCGTGCCGGCGGCGGTTTAGAGGAATTTTCTGAGAACTCGCACGCACCTTTGTGCGTTTGCAAGAGGGTGAGATTTTTGAATCTGTTTTTGGATAATGATCGGAGGTGTGCCATGTTACTTGAACTTACTCCCCAAGAACTTGCGACGACGCAACGCATCGTGCGGCAATACTTCATGAATTTGCGCGCCGAGATTTATCGCACGGATTCCTCCATTTTCAAAGACGGTTTGAAGGAAGAAGAAGCAGAGTTGGAGCTGCTGTTGCGGAAGTTGGAAAGCTCCTCCGCGCGACCGGCGGCGGTCTATTGATCGCTTAAAAGCAAAGACTTTTTTGTAAGCGGATTTTGCGGATCAAGCGATGAGCTTGATCAAGTATCCGCTTCGTTCGCTTACAAAATTCTTTTTAGTTGCGGCTCGTCCTTGTGGATTTGAAAGAGGTCGTTCGCTTGC
>JABWAN010001032.1 GCA_013361015.1 Candidatus Zhuqueibacterota bacterium
AAAAACCGCGCAGCCCGCAAGAAGCCTAAATCCGATCAGTCTCATGCCGAGCAAAGCTGAAGGCCAAGCTGTGCTTGCAGGCGGCGACGCAAACGCCGCGGCTGCCGGCTTGAAGCCTGACAACGAATTTGAACGGTTGCGTGCACTGTTATTGGAGGATGCTCTTGCGCAGTTGCAGGAAGTGGAGGAAGAAAACCTTCGTCTCAAACATGACCAGCGCACCATACTCGCCCGCCACGAACAACTTGCGGAGGCACATTTCAAACTAGCACAAGACAAAGATGAGCTCATACTAAAACATGCTCGCTTGCTCGACGAATTGCTCGCGTTGCGCTTGAAGATCGAAGACAAAGAATCGTTCACGTCTTCACTGGAACCCGTTATAGCGAACACGTTGGAGCGCAAGATTGCCAGCTCCGGTGAAGAGATGGCGGAAGTGGTTGCGCCCTTGATGGCGCCGGCCATCAAAAAGCAGATTCACGAATCCAAAGATGAAATGGTCGAGGCGTTGCATCCCATCATCGGGCAAACCGTGAAGCGCGCGGTCGCAGAAGCGATGCGCCGGCTGGTGCAACAAATCAATCAACGTCTCGATCGCGCTTTCAATATGCAGGGCACGTGGCGGCGTGTCAAAGCCAGGCTCACCGGCATGCCCGAACCGCTCGCTGTGCTGCCGCAGGTTTTGCCGTTTGGAGTGGACGAGATTTTTCTAATAGCACGTAAAACCGGTTTGTTAATGGCGCACGTTTCGGCGAACGTACAAACCGAATCCGACCCCAAAGCGCAAATGGTGAGCAGCATGTTGACCGCAATTCAGGACTTCATCAAAGATGCTTTTGGAGAGCAGCACACCAGCGATTTGCACGAGTTTCGGCACGGTGAAGGCATCACTTTCGTGATTGCAAGCCCGATGTTGCTCCTGGCCGCCGTCACTAAAGGCGAGACCCCGCACGGCTTTTCGAAATTGCTGGAGCGCTTGCTCAGTAAAATTCAAAACTCCTGTTATCACGCAATCGTGAATTTCGAGGGCGACACTGCGGAAATTGAAAGCGCGCGGTTGCCCATGCAGAAATTCATTCACTCGTTTGCACTAGGACCTGCGCCCCAAAAACAAGCAGGCAAAGAAACTTCCCTTGCTCTGAAAATTGCGTGGAGTACGGCCGGCGTTCTCACTTTGGCACTGCTCGCATGGTTCATCTTCAAACCCTCGACTCCGACTGCGCCGGCGCCGCCAACGCTCGAAGCGACCGTGAGCACTTTGCCGCCCGGCGTGAGTCCTTTCCGTTTGGAAGCACGCACGAGCGGTGAAGTATGGATACGTTTTTTTCAAAACGAGACCGATTCCACCACGTTTCGTGATTTTAGATTTCATGCCGGAGAGACTTATGCTTGGCGCGCCACCGGGAGAATTCGTTTGCGCGTGGGCAACGCCGGCCAGACCGAGCTTTACCTTGATGGCAAAAACTTGGGCGAACTCGGGGCAGTGTATCAACCCGTCACACTGATCATTGCGCACGAGGGTCTGCTGGAGAAAAAATGAGGTGGTCGTGCTATGATTCAAAAAAAAGTATGCACACTCGGCATGTTTGGCGTGGGCAAAACCAGCTTGGTGCGCCGCTACGTAAATCAGCTCTTCGAGGAAAAATACAAAACCACGATCGGCGTAAAGGTGGATCATAAACTGGTTGCACTTGAAGCCATGAGCGTGAATTTGCTGTTGTGGGACATTGCCGGGGCGGAGGAAGAAACGCCGGCGGCAGACAACTACTTTCGCGGAGCACACGGCGCCTTGGTCGTCTACGACGTCACCCGACTGGAGTCTGCGCGGGTGACCGCGGAATACTGCGAGCGTTTCTTGCGCATCACTCCGCACGCTAAACTCGTATTCGCCGGCAATAAAAGTGATTTGGTCGAAGCCGGTCAGCTCAATGCAAACGAACTTATCAAGATGCTCGGGCAAAAGAACGCTCAACACTTTTTCACCAGCGCCAAAACCGGAGAAAATGTCGAACGGGCATTTGCCGCATTAACACAAGCCATGCTCAGTTAGCGTGCAGGCTTCGCAAAGGCCGACATGGAAAAGTATTTGGAAAAACTATTGCAAGACAACAGCATCGGGTTCGCACTATTGGATGAGAATCTGCACCTGCTGCACTTCAGCGAGCTTTTTGTGTTGTTTGCCACGCCCGGGCGAAGGCCGCAGCCCGGCCAGCTCGTGACGGATTGCTATCTCGAAGTTTTCGGTTTGGAAGAAGAGCTGAGCAAGCTAAGCAAAACTCCGGCAGCAAGCTTGATGCTTTCCTGTATTCATCGCACGCTGCTTGAGAGCGGCACGCATTATCTCGATTTTAAGTTTGTGGCATTGCCCCCGCACACGCATGAACAGCCCAAACTGCTCTTCACAGTGTCGGATGAGACC
>JABWAN010001033.1 GCA_013361015.1 Candidatus Zhuqueibacterota bacterium
TCCTGCGTCGGCTCGAAAAAAGGATTGTCCTCCATATCCTTCGCGCCCAGGCTGTCTTTGCGGCTTTCCGGCCGGGTTTTGCTGCGGCTGCGCTGATAGCGGACTTCCATTTTCGTTTTTAAATCCGTGCCCGAGAGCACGAAGCGATCCACGAGCAACGTCGAATCCACCACCTTCACAGGATTGCCGTCTTTGTCTTTGACAACGTTACCCTCGGCGTCAAGCTTGACGACGTTGTTCGCATCGTTCGCGGCGACGGCCTGCCGAAAAACGAAAACGTGTTTGCCATCCGACAACGCTTGAAACGGCGCATCCGCGGAGAGCCGCGCGGTGGTGGAGAGAAAAAAATCTTTCTCATCGTCGCGTACGATGGCGCCGAGCGGCTCCGCTTGCGTGCTGCCCTTCTTCACGACGGGCAACATGGTTTGATCGGCCACACCAATGCCTACTTCCGCAATCTCGTTCGGAAAGCGCAATTCGCGCGGATTCTCCAGCCAATAATTCACATCGAGCGGACTTTTGATTTCAGTGTTCTTCAAATCGAGCACGGAATAAAAAATCCGCCGCGTGTCATCGAGCGCGAGCGCGATCACTACGCCCTTGTGCCGAACGAGAGTGACGTGCTTATACTTGCGCGTGCTGTAGGTTTTGATAAAGGTGTTGAGCATGGTGGGAATCCTTTCGAGTGTTGTATCCTGCAATGATGCGAGCTCAAAGATATTGAAAGGCTGCAGCAGAGAATGTTGGCGATGTTTCGTTTGTCGATATGAGAGGTTTGCTGGGTTATGGCGCTAGATCCTTTGACTCTTTTTCAAAAAACTCTCGAACTTTTTTCCAATTCACAGGTTTGATCATGTTCGGCATCGGATCAATTTCCGCATCGCCGAAATAGCTCAAGCTCGTTTTGACGTGCTCCATGCTCAAGCCGGTGTTAGCATAACGTTTTTTGAAATCTTCCCATATCTGAGGCAGAGAACGAGATTGCACAAGGAAATAAAGATCGACAAAATCGCGCCGCACGCCTCGCCCGCCAATTGCGTTTACTTTCATTGCGCCAATATCTATAACGGAAGCCAATTGGATTTGCCAGGGGGAGAGTATGGGTTGGTCAATCAAGGGGTATTGGTAATAAATAAAACTGGAGCGGACTCCATTCAGAACGATGTACACCGTCCCCTTGCTTACGCTTTGCTTTTGGCAATTCGGCAAGGCAAGCAGTTTCTTCAAGAAGCGTTGCGTGTCGAATTTTTGTTCGGTGAAAAAATCCAGGTCTTCGGAATAGCGATGCCCGATCAACAACGCTAACGCCGTTCCGCCGGCAAGATAAAATTTTTCGATCTCAGGCATCGCGCCTAATAATTCCAAGTTGGATTTTTGCTCCGCAGTGAGGATATCTGTTCGCATTCTTCGGGCTTCAGTTTGAGAATGGTTTGCCACTGCTTCATGGTGCGATTGCTCAAGCCGCGGGAATAGGTCGAGAGCAAAAGCTTTTTGATAAGCTGATCGCCGTACAGTTCTCGAACACGTTGCACGGCTTGGGGATCGCCATACTCTAAAACTCGCCCGAGTACATAAAAAGCGTGTTTCTGAGGATCGATCTTCTCGGGCTTAACGTCCCAGAAGTATTGATGCCATTCTTTTGGAATCTTCGTCATCTCGTGTCTCTCCAAACTTTTGCGCTCATACGCATTCCGCGACGGCCGTAATATTCATCTCGCACAGAAGGAAAGCAATGTTTTTTTGCTCGCCTTCTTGCGCGCGCGTTGCGGCACCTTATGTTTTGCCGATGAAAACTTCCAAGCCCTTGTTCGCCTCTTTCCGAATCTTCGCTTGCACCGAGGGCAGCCAGCCGAACAAAATTCCTTTCACGCCCAAAGCCATGCGCGTCCAGCGCCAAAGATCGAACGTGTCTTCGTGTTTGATAATCTTGCCGCCGTTGAATTGAAAAGCCGCGTCGATCTTGTTGTGAACTTTTTTGCCGGTCTGGGAAAAAGTGTAGCGCGCTTCCCAATGCGCAGTGCCGGTGTGTTCGTCGGCGCGAATGCCGCTCACTGTAATCTCCAAATCTTTGCCGCGCTCACAGAGCATGCGCCACATCGCTTTCGCGCGTGCGCCTTGCAGATGCGTGAACACCGCGTCGGAAAACACTACCTGGTCGTGATAACACGCGGCCATGCCTTGCGCGTCGCGCTGCTGAAAGCAGGCGTAGAATTTTTGAATGAGTTGTTCGTTGGCCGTCATGTGTTTTGTTGACAGAGATGAAGTGCTGCTCGAAATTCAAACTCTCTCCAGCAACAGCGCAATGCCCATTCCGCCGCTGATGCACAGCGTCGCAATGCCGTAGCGCGCTTTGCGTTTGAGCATCTCATGCACGAGCGTCACGGTAATGCGCGCGCCCGTTGCGCCGATGGGATGGC
>JABWAN010001034.1 GCA_013361015.1 Candidatus Zhuqueibacterota bacterium
CCGTTTTGCTGGTTGGCCCCAAGGCCCCGGCCACAAAACGCGGTTTGGAGATTGGAGATTGGAGAGTAGAGATGGCTTCGCAGGCCAGTTTGGCAGCCATGTAGTTAATTTCATACACCAAATGCTCTGTGTGGAAATCGGCCTGGGAAGGGGCGGTGGCGTTGAAGGTGTTGGTTTCGATGATGTCGGCCCCGGCTTCCAGGTAGGCGGTGTGGATCGCCCTCACAATCTCTGGCTGGGTGAGGCACAAAATATCGTTATTGCCTTTCAAATCGTGGGCAAAATCGGCAAAACGCTCTCCACGATAACCCGCTTCGTCTAGGTGGTACGTCTGAATCAGCGATCCCATCGCCCCATCCAAAATGAGAATACGATTTTGCAGTTGTTCTTTTAATAAGTTTGCTCGTTCTGTTCGTGTCATGATCTTTTTGGGGTCATTGGGTAATTACCGAGTTAGCCAATGACCCAATTACTTTGTTATCCGTCCTTGAATTTCCTTTCGCACAACGGGCGCAACCTTTGTGCCGAGTAGTTCAATGGCCCGCATCATCTTTTTGTGGGGGAGCGTGCCAACGCCGAGTTGCAGCAAAAAGCGTTGATGGCCAAATAGTTGATGCTGAAAGAGGATTTTTTCGATAATTTCATCAGGGTTGCCCACAAAGTCTGAGCCACGCAAGGAACGCGAGGTTTCAAACTGCTGCCGGGTCATGGGCGGCCAGCCGCGTTCACGGCCGATTTTGTTCATCACCATCGTCGCAGTCGGATAATACTCTGCCGCCGCCTGCCGCGAATCATCCGCAATGAAGCCATGCGAGTTGATACTCAACGGTATGTGCGCGGGATTGTGCCCGGCTTGTTTGGCGCTCTTGCGATAGAGATCAAAAAACGGCGCGAAGCGTTCGGGCATGCCGCCGATGATCGCCAATGCCATGGGCAAACCCAACGTTGCCGCGCGTATCACCGATTCCGGTGTGCCGCCGACAGCGATCCAGATGGGAAGTTGCTGTTGCACCGGGCGAGGATAGATTCCCAAGTTGTCGAGGGCCGGGCGAAACTTGCCCGACCAAGTGATCTTCTCCGCGTCGCGGAGCTGCATCAATAGCTCCAACTTCTCGCTAAAGAGCCCGTCGTATTCGCGCAGATCGTAGCCGAAAAGCGGAAACGATTCAATGAATGAGCCGCGCCCGGCCATAATTTCCGCGCGGCCATTCGAAAGCAAATCGAGCGTGGCAAAATTTTGAAACACGCGCACCGGGTCATCCGAGCTGAGCACCGTGACCGCCGTCGATAGGCGAATGGATTTTGTGCGCTCTGCTGCCGCGCCCAAAATTACCAACGGCGCAGAGGCAAGGTACTCGGTGCGATGATGTTCGCCAATCGCGAACACATCCAAGCCGACTTGATCGGCCAGCTCGATGGTTTCAAGCAGATTGCGCATGCGCTCCACCGGGCTGATCTTCGCGCCGGTTGCGGGATCGGAGAGCAATTCCACAAAGGAATAGATTCCCAGTTCAAACGCACGTGTTTGATTGGGAGAACTTTTGACGGGTTGGCTATTTTGCTTTTCGTTCATGGGATTTTGTTGATCCATTTATTCGACGGCCACTGCCGCCATCATGCTGCGCACGAATTTTATCTCGTCGTGATTGACGGTGTGGTCCATATTGCGATACCACCGCGTGGTGACTTCACCGCTCAACGTTTGCAAAATTTTCGCTGCGTGCTCAACGCGCTCCCTGGGAATGTGAAAATCCACCTCGCTACACCCGAGAAAGATCGGCGTGCCGTTGAAAGTGCCGCGGTCTTGTCGGGGTTCGCCTTCCGCGCCGATGAGACCGCCACTCAATCCCACCACGCCGCCATAACGCTGCGCATTCCGCGCTGCATATTCCAATGCCAAACACGCGCCTTGTGAAAAGCCCAACAACATGATGCGCTCGGTTGGAATGCCGGCGGCGAGCACTTGCGCCACCACATTGTCGACAACGGCAAGCGCAGAGGAGAGCCACGGCTCATTGCTCGCAGTCGGTGCGAGGAAACGATTCGGATACCACGTGCCACCTGCAGCTTGCGGCGCGAGGTACGCAAAATCCTTTTGTTGAAATTCCTCGGCCAGCGCGAGAATGCTCTCTGCGGTTGCACCGCGTCCGTGCAACATAATCATGGCGCCGCGAGCTTGCTCTAATCTTGCGCCGGCGTGCAAAACCGGTTGGCCTTGATGTGGCTGTTGGTTGTTCATCGAATTTTTCCTGGAAATGTTCTTGCAGCGGCCAGACCGCTGCATTCAAGGCATCGAAACTTGAGGCCGAATTTCAAAAAACCTCGGCTCAGCCGAGGTTGAAGCATTTTATACTTCCATCTTTTATCATCGCTCTATCCGCAACCATCCTTCACACCCCTTTCCACTCTTCGA
>JABWAN010000047.1 GCA_013361015.1 Candidatus Zhuqueibacterota bacterium
CTCTGCGTTTGATCGCGCGCAAAATTCAGCAGATTTTCCAGCTTGTTCCCAAGGGGAAACTGCCGAGAGAGTTGGCTCGGCAAGTTGTGCAGGAAGCGCAGAATCTTGAACGCCTCGTTTGTTTGGCAGCGCTGCGGCAGGTCGAGACCAATATCGTCGCGATGGATCATCAAGTTCGCGCTGTGCGCGATTTCATTTTGACTGGTGCACGGCCACAAGAAGCCCGGAGCATCGTCAAGCTTTGGGATTTGATCAAACAAGCCATGAGCAATTTGGATGAGTACGCGGACAGCAAGGGCGTCGAGTTCAAACCAAGAGACGACGCGTTCGGAGTTTATGTGCGCGTGAGTGAAAGGGACGTGTTGCGTGCGTTGAGCAACTTGCTGCACAATGCCATCAAGTATAGTTGGTCCAAAGAAAAAGGCAAACCGGCCTGGGTCATCATTCATGCTTACGTGCAGGCCGAGCGGGCGTATGTGATGTTTGAAAACTTCGGTGTGCCCATTCAAGCGGATGAACTCCAAAACGGATTGATCTTTCAATTCGGCTATCGTGGCAGCCTTTCCAGCGACCGTGGGCGCTTGGGTACGGGCATCGGTTTGACAGATGCACTGAATACCGCCCGGCTGCATGGCGGGGATATCAAAGCCGAGAGCGTTTGCGCGCGGCATGGCGCTCCGCCCAATGATTACACGGCGCCTTTTATCACTAAAGTCACGCTGTCGCTGCCTAGCTATCCACACAGGAGCATCATATGAAAAGAAAGCATCCCATTCTTTGGATTGAAGACGGCGCGCGCTTTGATTTGCCTTACCTTGCAGCACCGGTCTACATGGATGGCGGCTACGATCTCTTTGTGGCAGAGACGATCGCGGATGGCATCGCGCATTTGCAACAGCACGAATTCGACGCCATTATCATGGACATCCGCGTGCCGCCGGGCGCCGACCTACAATGGAATACGCTCTATAAAGATGCGGGCCGCAACAAAGTCATGGCGCGGTTGGGATTGAAGCTGCTTTATAGCTTGCTCGATCACTCCGAAGCGGAAATCAAATTGCCGGCGCACCCGGACTGGATCAATGCCAAGAAGATCGGCGTTTTGACCGTGGAAAGCTACGCCGAGCTTAAAGATCATTTGGACAAGTTAGGCATTAAAGTCTACCAGCAAAAGCACGCCAATATTGAGGACATGGTGTTGCTGGATTTGATCAAAAAGGTGTTGAAGAACAGCGCGGAGATCTCATGAGACTCTCTGCGTTTTGGCTAAGAGTCATGCCCTGTTTCCGTTGTCGAGTTGGTTCTTCACAGCGGAAATATTGCGCTACAGCGCATGACGCGCAGCAGTTGATCTTTCACAAGTGCAGGCAGGAGTCACTATGCTAGGCCCTCCATATTTAACCGAAACCTGGGCGGCGACTTATTTCCAAGTGACGGCGGCGATACTCATTTTTGGCGTTGGGCTTCCGGCATTATTCATTCAAGCACTGGTTCCGGAAGATATCCGGGATGTGGTCTCGCATCATCACCGCGGTCTGCGCTGGAGCCAATTCTTTGTGGTGATTTTTGGCTTGTGCGCACTCATCTTTTTGTGGCTTGCTCATCCAAACGCAACGACTGGCCCGTGGCCGGAAAATCCAACGCCGCTGCCAAGTGTGCCGTTCGCAAGTTCACCGGCGCACCAATGGGTCGATTGGGTGGCCGCCGGGATTATGAGTTTCGTCATCATCGCAATGGCGGTGCTTTTTTACCTGCAGAGATTCTATAGCCGCGAACGGTTGCTCAAAGATTTGGAAAGGAAATGCACAAATCGTATTGCGCGCCACGGCACTCGGGATGAAAGCATGCTGCTAGATATTCAAAGTCTGGGAGAGCATAGCAAGTCCGAGATGGACAGAAGAAAAGCCCTCCGCGTTCTCAACAAGCTGGCCGGACGGGCGCAGAAACATCGCGGTTACACCGGCAATACTCTCGAACCCGTATTCAGCGCCATGAAGAGCACGCTGCACGGCGGCAATTCGGATACTTTCATCAAGACGGCTCGAAACCTGAGGCGGATATTAGTCCGATTTCAGCGGAGCAACCACAACAGCAGCCCGGACAAGCTCGCGGCGCTCAAAACGCTGCAATACGTCGGCGAGCTGGCGTTGGAGCTTGAATCTGAAATGGCGGCGCTCACGGTTTTGGATATCGTCACGCTGGTCGGGCAAGATGCGAACGGTGTTTCGCGCGAGGCCGGCCGCATACTTTTTGAGTGGGGCGTGAAAGCGATGAATTTGCAACGCTATCTTTTTGTCGTCGCCGTGCTCAGCCGTCTTGAAGCCATGGCAACTCGCGAAGCTTCCGCGCGCGCCAACTATCTCGGTTTCATCGCGCATTTTGCAGAGGCGGGTTGTTCGGCGCAACTCCGCGCGCAGGCAAGTTTGGCGAGCATGGATTTTCAACCTTCGCTGTCGGTGTGTTTACAGGCAGCCAAAGAACACCACGCCGCATTGGCACACTTCGAAACGACGAACAAGCTCGAGTCCATTTTCATGAATCCCATCACCGCGGCATACACCGTCAAGGAGAAAAATGATGAGCGACCCCAAATCTAAAATGAGCAACGCCTTCCAAATCTTCATGAAGGAAGCGCCCGGGCATGCGCAGGCTTGGATGGCAGCCGCGCAAGGCCTCGAAAAGGCCAGCGCGTTGGACGAGAAAACCAGCGAGCTTGCTTATCTCGCCGTGCTCGCTGCCATGCGTTTGGAGAGCGGACTCGCGTTTCATATTCACATGGCGAAGGAAGCCGGCGCCTCACGCGCAGAAGTCATCAGCGCCATCTTGGTGGGATTGCCCGCTGCCGGGAATGTCGTTGTCCAGGCTTTGCCAGCAGCGCTGGCAGCATATGATGCTGACTAGGGGTCCGTTAGCCCATGGTTGTGAGCGTTAGTTGGATGCTTAGCTAGGAGGCTTGTTGTAATGATCACTAAAACCGCAGTTGAAAATTTTGTTGCGCAACGCACACTCGCGGTGGTCGGTGCTTCGCGCGACGGCAAGAAGTTTGGAAACATGGCTTTCAAAGCGTTGCGTGATAAAGGCTATCGCGTGTTTCCGGTCAATCCCGGCGCGCAGATGATCGAGGGCGAGCATTGCTATCCCAATTTGCTCTCATTGCCGGAGCGGGTTGACAATGTGCTGGTCGTCGTTCCGCCTGCAGAAACGGAGCGCGTAGTGCGCGAGGCCGCGGCTGCCGGCGTTCGCCGCGTGTGGCTGCAGCAGGGTGCGGCCTCGGAGGCAGCCATTCGTTTCTGCGAAGCGCACGACATGGAAGTCGTTCACGGCGAGTGTATTTTGATGTTCGCCCAACCGGTGGCTTCTTTTCACAAATGGCATCGGTGGGTGTGGAAAGCGCTGGGCAAGCTGCCGCGCTGAACTTACAAGCGTTGTGCGAGGGCTCCGCCTTTGGCCCGGAGCCTACTCCGGAATCCGAGGTTGTCATGCCTCGTCCCGAGTTCGAAACTCGTAATGACATTCAAACCGTTTTGAGATAGGCTCCGGGTCGAATGCGCAACACAATGGATGAATAAACGAGGACAGTTATGAAAAAAATCTTTCTGCTTTTGAACGTGCCGGCGTTTCTCCTATTTCAGCTCTTTGGCTGCCGCAACACCGACCTAGAACACGCCAATGCCAGCAACGGCCATAGCGAAATACCGCCGGTGACCGTGCGCGTGCAGGAACTGAAACCGGTGCATTTTGAGGCGACGATGCAAGTAGCCGGTGTTGTGAAGGCATTGGAAGACGTGCACCTCAGTCCCGAGGAAGGCGGCGTGGTGCAAGCTTGGAAGGCTCGGAAAGGCCAGTACGTCAAGCAGGGCGAAATTATTGCCGTGCTCAAGGACGAGGTGATACGCGCGAGTTATGCCGCCGCGGAGGCGCAGTACAAACTGGCGCAATTGAATTATGAGAAGCAGGAAAAAATCTATCCCGAGCAATCGATCAGTGAAATACAATACAAGAGTGCGGAGTTCACTCGTGATGCGGCCAAAGCGCAAGCGGATTTAATGAAAGCGCGCTGGGAACGCACCCAAATTCGGAGCCCCATTAACGGCGTGTTGGATGATCGCATGGTGGATGAAGGCGAGTATGCTCCGCCCGGCGTGCCCATGGCGCATCTCGTCAACATTAGCACAGTCAAGATTCTCGCGGATGTGCCTGAAATGCAGGCCGGCAGCGCCACGCTCGGCACGCCGGTTTCCGTCACGCTCGATGCGGTGCCAGGCGACACGCTAGTGGGAAAAATTTCTTTCGTTGGCAAAACCGTGTCGCCCACGAACCGTTCGTTGCCTGTCGAGATTTATTTTGAGAATCACCAAGGCAAACTCAAGCCTGAGATGGTGGCAAAAGCTCGCATCATCCTCGCTTCAAAGGATAACGCGCTATTGCTCAGTGAGAACACGGTACTGCAAGTGGATCGCAACAAGCTCATCGTCTATGTTGAAAACGGCGGCAAAGCGCAAGAACGCCTCGTGAAGCTGGGCGGGCGGCAAGGCAATCTGGTGGAGATCGTTTCCGGTTTGGCGCCCGGCGATCACGTGATCGTTTCCGGCTTTCAGCGCCTAGTGAATGGCAGCCCGGTGATTAAGAGTGAATGAATGAAAAAATATCGCCACGAAAGAAAGATTGAAGGCCGAAAAGAAACGTTTGAACTTCGCCCGTTCTATTGAATGGTTTTGCCTTTACAGAGGAATTTCCACTTTTGCACGCGAACCTGATTTCTGCGACAATATGAGGCCTCTATGTGGTTATCCAATACCGCGGTCAAAAACCGCATCGCCGTTTATGTGTTGATGGCGATCATCATCCTGCTCGGGTGGAATGCTTACACCTCGCTGCCGCGCGAGGCTGCGCCGGACATTACCATTCCACTGGTCATCGTTTCCGTGCCCTATATCGGCGTATCGCCCACGGACATCGAGGGACTGGTGACGCAGCCGTTGGAACGCAATCTCAAAGCACTTAAAGACGTCAAAGAGATTACCTCGGCTTCGAAAGAAGGCCTCTCCACCATTCGGGTTGAATTCAACACCGGCATCGATATCGACGATGCGCTGCGGCGCGTGCGCGATGAAGTGAATTCCACGCGGCCCGAGCTGCCCGACGATATTCTCGACCCCATCGTTTCGGAAATCAATATCAGCGAATTTCCGATCCTGTACGTCAATGTCGGCGGCGACGTGGGCTTGGCGCGCCTCAAAAAGATCGCAGAAGATTTGCAGGACAAAATCGAAGCCATTCCCGGCGTGCTGCGCGCGGATATCAACGGCGGCCTCGAACCGGAAGTGCAAGTCAATTGCGATATCTATCGGCTCGCCGCGTACGAAATCAGTTTTGACGACGTCGCCAATGCCGTGCGCGCCGAAAACGTTTCGCTGCCCGGCGGCTCGATCGACACGAAAGAGAAAAACTTTACCGTGCGCGTGCCCGGCGAGTTCAAAGAAGTACGGCCACTGGAAGACCTCGTCGTCAAAGTGCGTCAAGGCCGGGCCATCTATCTCCGCGATGTCGCCACGGTGGACTATTCCTTTGAAGACCGCCTCACCTATTCGCGCCTCAATGGTGTGGAGGTGGTTTCGCTCGGCGTGCGCAAACGCGCCGGTGAAAATTTAATTCGCATCGCGGATCAAGTGCAGACGATTGTAAAAACCGAACAAGCCAGTTTGCCCATGGGCATCCAGCTTGAGATTTCGAATGATCAATCCCAAAACATCAAACGGCTCGTGAAGGAGCTGGAAAACAGCATTCTCACCGGCATGTTTCTCGTGGTGACCACGCTCTTTATGTTTTTCGGTTTCAAAAACGCGCTGCTCATCTCCACCGCGATTCCGTTTTCAATGCTGATCGGTTTCACCATACTCGCGGCGTTTAACATCACGCTGAATTTCGTGGTGCTCTTCACGTTGGTGCTGGTGCTGGGCATTCTCGTCGATGACGCCATCGTGGTGATCGAGAATATTTATCGCCATCAACAGGAGTATCAGCAAACTCCGGTCGAGGCCGCGAAAGCCGCGACCGCGGAAGTGGCGTTGCCGGTGTTCACCTCCACCGTCACCACGGTATCGGGATTCATTCCGTTGCTTTTTTGGCCCGGCGTCGTGGGCGATTTCATGTGGTATCTGCCCATCACGCTCATCGTCACGCTGGGCGCCTCGTTACTGGTCGCGTTCATCATCAGCCCGGTGCAAGGCGCGCAATGGATCGATTATAAAAAAGAGATTCGCAAAGCGCGTGAGAATCTCGAGCATCCACATTGGTACAAGAAGTACAACCCCTTCACGCTTTTGTATCACAAAGTCGATGAGAAGTTTTTTCCCTTTATGCAACGGCAATACGTGAAGGCCTTGCATTGGACGCTGCAACGCAAAGGCTTGACCATCGCGGCTTCCGTGGCTTTTCTCATTTTGGTGATTATGCTGTTCGGTGTGTTCAACACCGGCGTCGAGTTTTTTCCGAACGTCGAGCCTTCCCTGGTGCGCGTGACCGTGGAATGCCCCTCCGGCACTTCATTGGACGTGACCAACGGCATCGCTGAAATACTCGAAGAGCGCCTGGCTCAGATCCCCGGCAAGAAAGACCTCGAGTTCGTGGTCGCGACCGCGGGTACTTCGGATGACCCGTTTGATTTCGGCGGGCAAGGCACGCCCAACAAGGCGCAGATCGCCATCAACTTTTTCGAAAAATTACAGCGCCGGCAGAGCAGTTTCCTCACGCTCGAAGAAATTCGACGTGGCACGGTGGGCATCGCCGGCGCTGACATTCGCGTGGCCAAACAAGAAATGGGGCCGCCCGTGGGCGCGCCGGTGAGCGTGGAAATTTCAGGCGAAGATTACGGCCAGCTCGCGGAGTTGAGCAGTCGCATCAAAGAAAAAATCAAAACCGTGCCGAATCTGGTTGACTTGAAAGATGACTACGACGTCGGCAAACCGGAAGTGGTGGTGATTGTCGATCGCGAAAAAGCCGGCCGGCTGTGGTCGAACACACGCCAAGTCGCGGCCACCGTGCGCGCGGCCGTGAACGGCGTGGAAGCTTCCAAATATCGCGTAGGCGAGGATGAGTACAAGATTCGCGTGCGCGCGCTCGAAAAGCAACGCCGCACCATCGAAGATTTGGAAAACATCCATGTCACGTTTATGAACATGGAAGGCCGGCGCTATTCGTTTCCACTAACCTCCGTTGCCGAGATTCGCCGCACTTCCTCGGTAACGGACATTCGGCGCAAAGACATGAAGCGCGTGATCACCGTCAGCGGAGAGGTCGAAGGCCGTCTCGCTTCCGAGGTGCTCAACGACGTGAAATCACGGCTCGAAAATTTCGAATTGCCTTCCGGCTACGAGATTAGATTTACCGGCAAGGATGAAGAGCAAAAGAAGGCGGAGGCGTTTCTTTCGAATGCATTCGTCATCACGCTGCTGTTGGTGTTTTTGATTTTGGTATCAGAGTTCAATTCGATTCGCGTGCCGTTTGTGATCATGCTCTCGGTGCTGCTCTCGCTCATCGGCGTCTTCATCGGTTTGATGGTCACGCGCCTGCCGTTTAGTGTGATCATGACCGGCGTGGGCGTGATTGCCCTCGCCGGCATCGTGGTGCGCAATGGCATCGTGTTGCTCGATTTTGCCAAACACAAATTGGAACAAGGCATGCCATTGGAAGAGGCGCTGCTCGAAGCCGGACGGGTGCGCTTGCGGCCGGTGCTGCTCATTGCGGCCTCCACTGTGCTCGGCGTGCTGCCGCTCGCTACCGGCATCGATTTCGATTGGCGTGAGTTGCATTTCGTGATTGGCGCGGAGAGCGCGGCCTTCTGGGGCCCGCTCGGTGTGGCGATTATTTTTGGATTGACTATCGCGACTTTTCTTACGCTGGTCATCCTGCCGACGTTTTATGCTTTGCTTGAAAGTTGGGCGCGTCGGCTTGCAGAAATGTGGCGCAGCATTTTTGCGGAGAAGAAGCAAGTGGCGCAATCGCTCCGTTGAGTTTTCTGCCGTGGTTGAATTGGTCGCGAAGGATAGGAGCACAATATGTACAACAGAAAACGATTTCTCGTTGCAACCCTCGGTGGGATTGCATGCGGTTTCATTTGTTTCGGCCTGGCTGCAAGCTCTCCCGGCGAATTGCCGTGGCCGGTAGCCATTCAAATTATCGTCAGCCGCAGCCTTATTGGTTTTGGCATCGGTATCAGCACTTTATCGATGCGGCATTGGTCGATCAACGGCTTGTCGATGGGCGCGCTGTTTAGTTTGCCGCTCGCGTTCAGCGGCTTGATGGCGCCGGACAACCCGGAATTCAGCAAAACCGGCATGTTTGCCATAACGATTCTGCTCGGCATAATCTACGGATTTCTTATTGAATTCGTCACCTCGATTCTGTTCAAAGCGCGAATGATCAAAGCTACGCCGGCTTCACGTATTGCAGCGGCCGCATAATCGATTGCCGCTTTTTCATTGGGCGCGGCTTGGTGTGCAAAAGAAGCATGTTTGCAGCACAACGAGGTCGCCGAATCAGGAGTCGGTCTCCATGATGAATCGTAGAACATTCCTCAAAAGCACCGCCGCTGCCACGAGTGCGTTGATCTTCAGTTCAGCGCGAGCGTCCAGCTCATACTTCCGAACCCTGCAGAATTTTTTTGGGATTCATCCCTTCATCAGGCACAATCCCGACGCGGTTTTCATTATGCGTACCAGCGTCGACGGCAAAACCAACTCCGTGGCCAAGAAACAGGTCGGCCTCGATTTCGGCAGGTCCGTATTTGTGCGCTTGGGTGAAGGGGAAGGCGGCATTCCGTTGACGCACAAAGTTGTGATCAAGCCCAATCTGACCTGCCGTGGCAAATGGGATTCTCGCTATACCGTTCTCGGCTCCATGGGGGTGGTTACGGATGTGGATTTTGTCGAAGGCCTCATTGAGAGCATGAAAGAACTTGGATTCACGGGAGGCCAATTCTTTCTCCGCGAAGCGAATTGTCCGGAAGATTTTGAAGAGGGCGGCTATTGGGATATGGTCAACCGCACCGGAGCAGACTTGCGGGATTTGAGCGCCAAAGTCGGCGTCATCAGCGAAAACGACCTCCAGTGGATTGAGGTTCCCGATGGTGTGTGGTTTAGAAAGGTTCCGTACTTATGGCCGGTAAATGCCTCTGACACTTTTTTCTTGAACCTCGCCAAGTTCAAAACGCACGCGATGGGGATGACGCTCTGTGCCAAGAATCTGCAAGGAACGATTGCGCACAATTATCAAGCGCATTGTGCGGCATACCATACCGACATGGATATGTCCGCGGCTCACAAAAATCCCAATGCCAAAGCCGAGATTCTCGCGAACTACAATCGCCACGCGGCGGATCGCATTCCGCGCTGGGACAAACCGGGTGATAACGGCGGGTTGTGGCAGGAAACTTGGGCCACGCGCTGTTTGGACAATAACGCGGTCAGTCATCCGGACCTTCATATCATCGACGGCATTTACGGCCGCGATGGTCACTTCATCGCCGGACCAAGTCCCGAAGGACTGGCGACGGACTACATGACCAACATGATCATTTTCGGAAGGAATCCGTTTTATGTGGATAATATCGGCCACTGGCTCGGTGGCCACGAGCCGGGCAACTTCGGGCTATTCCACCTCGCGATCGAACGAGGATTTTGCTCGGTGCTCGATCCGATGCGAATCCCAGTATATGAATGGAAACCCGACGGCACGGCGACTTTAACCTCCCTCTCGGAATTCACACGCACGCCACTGAAGACGTTTTATCTCCAGAGAAACTACGCAGGCCAATCCGAGCCGTATTGGCATTTGGTCGATGAGCCATACGATTACGCCACGCCGGTTGAAGAGGCGCGGATTTCTCATTACCCGCAGTCATTCATTCTGCGCCAGAATCACCCGAATCCATTCAATCCTTCCACTGCGATTGAATTCACCATTCCTCGTGACGACTATGTTCGGTTGGAAATTTTCAATGTCCGTGGCGAGCTGGTGGAAAGGCTGGTGGATAAATTTTGTGCGCGAGGAGCGCACATGGCGGTGTGGAAGACGCACCATCAGCCTTCCGGAGTTTATTTCTACAAATTTCGTGCTGCCGGCTTCAGTGAAAGCAAGCGCATGCTGTTTTTGAAATAAGGCTGACTGAAGCGCCACGTACTTTGCAAGTGTGTGGCACTTTTCCATAAACTGTCGCGACAACCGCTTAGTCTGCTTCGGACGCGCTAGCGAGACGCCCGACACTAGACCAATTGCGTTGTTTCTTTTGTCAGATGCGCGGAGAAATACCGAAATGCGTTCGTGGGCTTTGTGCCTCGCGCGAATCCTCGGGTTTGCGCTCATCCTTGCGCTGTGGTCGTGGCTGAACCGCAGTCGCTTGGAACCGGTAACGAGCATCAGAATCATCATAGGCGGCGTCCTCGTCGTGTTTCCGATCGCTTGGATCGGCCGTCGCCTGCTCGATGCCAACCCAACGATCGTGCAGTGCAATGCAGTGACGACCGGTGTGCACTATGCCATTGTGCCTCCGTTCGGCGCTGCGATTTTCGAGGCCATCAAGCAGGGCAGAGTTTGGTCGGGGTGGATTATCCCATTGCCCCGAGAGATCGGAGGGATATTGATGCCGGTGACCGGCACGGTGATGTTGCTCACAGTGCTGAATCTTGCTCTCGGAGGACGCGGCGCGCCGTTCGCCGTTGCTCTCAGCAAGCGCCTCACTGTGCGTTGGATGTATGCGTGGACGCGCAACCCAATGGTGCTCAGCACCATCGCTTTTTTGCTTTCCGTCGGACTTTGGCTGCAATCCGAGCTATTCATTTTATGGATGATGGTTTTGGTCATCCCCGCCTGGCTGTTTCTTCTCAAAGTGTTCGAAGAACGCGAACTGGAGATTCGCTTTGGCGCCTCCTACGCAGAATACAAACTCAGAACACCGATGCTGTGGCCGAGGAGACCAAGACTCTAACACATCACACAAGCGAGGACGGAAATCGAGCTTGCGTGTGAGATTAATTCCAAAGGGAAACCGCAATGGCTGAGTTGAAAGTTCTTTTAGGCCCGATGCGCCTTCCGTTTTTGCTCTTAGCTCCCTGCTGTGTTTTGCTGGGGATTGGAACGGCAGTTTGGACCACTGGGCAAGTCAGCGCCTTTCGCATCGTGCTAATACTCATCGGGGCCGTTGCCGCACATATCAGTGTGAATGCTTTGAATGAGTATTTTGATTTCACCAGCGGTTTGGATTTTAGAACGAAACGAATGGCTTTTAGCGGCGGTAGTGGAACATTGCCGGCGCACGCTCACGCCGCGCGCTCGGCATTGATCACCGGACTCACAGCGCTGGCGATCACGGCTTTCATCGGCATCTATTTTTTAACCGTGGTCGGAATCGGCCTGTTGCCGCTGGGCGTGCTGGGACTTTTTCTGATTCTTTCTTACACCCGCTGGTTGACCGGGAATCCCTGGTTGTCTTTGATTGCGCCCGGCTTGGGCTTTGGACTGTTCATGGTGATGGGAACGGATTTTGTGCTCACCGGCGCTTATTCGTGGACAGCTTTCATCGCCTCGCTCGTGCCTTTCTTTTTGGTGAGCGATCTGTTGCTGTTGAATCAGTTTCCGGATATTGAGGCCGACAAAACGGTGGGCAGAAAGCATTTTCCAATTTTCGCCGGCGCGAAGATCAGCAGCGTGATTTACGGTGCTTTCCTTTTATTGGCGTATGTCGCAATTGTTTTGGGCATTGGTTTGAAGTATTTGCCCATCTCCAGCGTGCTTGGTGTGATTACTATCGGCGTGGCGATACCGGCATTCATTGGCGCATATCGTTATGGCAACAATGCCGAGAAGTTGGCGCCGTTCATGACGATGAATGTGCTCATCAATCTCATCACGCCGGTGCTGGTCGCCGCCGGCCTTTTGCTGGGATAGTTGCCGGCAAGTTGTTCAAGAAAAGCTCTTCAAAAAGTGCCTGCACCGCACTCCGCGATACTACTGGATAAAGAAAATTGCGAGAGAAGAAAAATGTTTACGCTTTGTTTGATGATGCTCATGATTGAATTACAGACTGACAAAATCGTGAAACTGCCGCCGCCCCGGCTACGCAGTGAAATTTCTTTTGAAGAGGCATTGGCGAAACGCCGCTCGATCCGTTCCTTTCGTTCAACAAAGCTGAATTGGGAAGAACTCGGACAACTCCTTTGGGCTGCGCAAGGAATCACCGAAAAGAGTGAAGGCCTGCGTACCGCGCCTTCGGCGGGTGCGCTTTATCCGCTGGAGATGTACGTAATCCTCGACGAAGGTGTTTATCAATACCAACCGCGTGACCATCAGTTGCTGCGCAAACTGGAGAGCAACGTGCGCAACGCGCTTTCCCGCGCTGCGTTGGGACAGGAATGTGTGCAACGCGCGCCGGCCGTGTTTGCTATCGCCGGAGTGTTCGAGCGCACGGCGAGAAAATATGGCGAGCGCACTGCGCGCTATGTGCATCTCGAAGCCGGTCATGCCGCGCAGAATCTGCTTTTGCAGGCGACGGCACTCGGCCTGGGTGCGGTACCGGTTGGCGCCTTTCACGATGAGCAAGTCGAAAAGGTGTTGAAACTGCCCAATGGCGAAAAGGCATTGTATCTCATTCCTGTTGGCCGGTCTGCGCATTAGTATCTAAAAAGTTGAATCACTGCCAAAAAAACAAAAATGTTCGAGGCACAAAATGAAACGACACAAAATGTTTTTTGGTGGGCTTTGGTTTTTGTGCCCTCTTTGGTTCCGGCTCGTCCGGGTTAGGACTGATGCAACAAGCCATTTGAATAGAGAGAGGATCGATGCTTTCAAGAAATTGGAGGCTCGCAATAATTGTTCTGTTCTGTTCGAAGCAACTGCACGCTCAAATAAAAGGAGGAACGAACATGGAACTCCAAAGCTCAGTTTTCGCAGCGGGCGGTGAAATCCCGAAGAAGCACACTTGTCAAGGACAGAACCTCTCGCCGCCTTTGTCGTGGAACACGGTTCCTGAGAAAACGCAAAGCCTCGCATTGATCTGCGATGATCCGGATGCGCCCATGGGTGTGTGGGAGCATTGGGTGATTTTCAATTTGCCGGCCGAGACGAGAGAGTTGCCGGAAAATGTGCCGCCACAAAAAAAACTTTCAAATGGCGCAAAACAAGGCACGAACGATTTCCACAAGATTGGCTATGGCGGCCCATGTCCTCCGAGCGGCGAGCATCGCTACTATTTCAAGCTCTACGCATTG
>JABWAN010001035.1 GCA_013361015.1 Candidatus Zhuqueibacterota bacterium
ATTCCGTCTCAAAGCGGCGACGTAGAACTTCGAAATCGGCTAGCAGCGCGTTCCTCGCGGCGATCTTTTGCTCGACGCGCGCCGCAGTGGCTCCGCCGTTCCAAAGCGGCAACTCGAATGAAAGGCCGGCGTGAAAGCCGAAAATGTGCGGCGTATCAGTTTCAATAAGCTGATTGCGCGAGGTCCAGCCGCCGGCGCTGCCAAAGGCGGAGATCACCGGCGCGCGTTCGGCGCGTGCGAGTTGAACTTCCAGCTTGGCGGATTCAATGCTAAAGCCAAATTCGCTAAGATCGGGATTGCTCACAAAACGTTCCGGCACAGCAGGCATAGCCACTGTATCTTGAATCGCAATCGTCGTATCGAGCGACAAACCGACCGGCTCGAGCAAGCGCTGCATGGCAACCGCGGCAGCCGCGCGCAGATCGGTGAGCGCAATGATTTCGGACTGCAATTGAATTTCAACTTTTACGATGTCAGTTTTCGGCACGGCGCCGCCATACGCGAGTGAACGGACCGTTTCAAGATAGGATTGTAGGTCGCCGAGACTCGCTTGCGTCAATGTCAATTGTCGCTGCACGCGCAATAGTTCGGCGTAAGCCAGACGAACTTCCAGTCGAATATCGGCGGCCGTGCGCGTTTGCGCCACCGTCGCTTGTTGGAAATTGACCTCCGCTTGTTGCCGTGCCGGTTTGATCGCGCCGTTGTAGAGCGGTTGTTGGAATTCCAGCAGTCCCGCATATTCGCCCCCCTCAGTGAGGGCCGGATCGAGTCCGGTCACCGGCGCAAATGAGGCGCCGCTGCGAAGACTTACTGTTGGCCTTTTCAGCGCGGCGGTTTCTTGGCGGTGAAATTCCGCAACCTGAATGGCATAGCCGGCGGACACGAGCCGTTGGTTTTTTTGCAGGGCCAGCCGAATGCAATCATCTAGCGACAGCGCTTGCGTCAATGCCGGCTCGACCCAAAGCAGTGCAAGCAAGGAAACGATGCAAGAGCATTTTGCCATGTTGTCCTCACGACGATGCGATTCTGATCATTGTTCGTATTCTTCTGAACTGCAAGCCGGGAAGCTCAGAATCGCCAGTAAGAGCGCTGCGTCTGCAAATATTCTCTTCACCGTTTGGCTCCTCTAGCTCTTTGTCGCGCAGCCACTTGCCAGTCGTCGATATCTACTTTACTACTTTATTGGCGGACACGATGATCTCTTTCACGCTTTGCGCAATGCTTTCAGAGAGCGCAAGATTTGCTTGCATTGCTTTGATTCCGGCTGGAACAACCAGCAACTCCTCCGGCGTTCGCACCAAATCGAAATTATCACGCAAAGTCTTGCCGCGATATTGAGCGAGGAATTCGTCGGTAATCCCCGCCATGCCTCTTACGCTGACTTTTGAAATGACGCCGGTGTTATTCATCCCAACCAAAACCTCGAGGGTTTTGCCTTCATATTGCAGCGACTTGTGGAAGACGTACCCGAGAAATTCTTCAGGCGGTCCCCATGAGTTATGTTCCCACGCCTCCGTAAATTGAACGCCCGATTCAAGCGTTCTAATCATTTCAGTGGAGTTGGCGCTAGGAAAAATCGATCTGCAATGTTGCTGGGTCAATTCGGAGGGCATTGGGCCGGCAGCCCGAGATGTTGATACGGCAAGTAGCAACATTAAAGGAAGAAGACTCTTTGTCACTTTTCACCTCGTTGAAATATTCAGTTGTAACAGGCTCGCACGATGCGAGGTCAAGTTCTCACTCCGGCAAAGATACGCAGGCAAACTGAAGTGAAGCTGAACACCGACCATGCCTCGCGGTTCGCTTGGTCAGAAATTTATTGCCATGCCGAAACGATTGCCCATAAAGTAAGGTCGGACGGCGCAGTTTACCGGCGCTTCACGCTGCTTGCGCACCAACGTGCTGCTCACCCAATAACCGAGCGCGCCGCCGACCATCGTGTCCGAGGCCCAATGATTGCGCGTCGTCATGCGCTGAAAGGCCACCGATACGGCGAAGGTGTAAGCCGGAATCTCCACATACCAATGATCATATTGCTTGGCAATCACGGTCATGAGTGCAAAGACACTGCTGACATGGCCGGAAGGCATCGACTTAAATTCTTCCGCGTGGCCGAACTTGAACAAATTGAAATCGCGCGGACCAAGATCAGTATAGGGCCGTGCGCGGCCTAAAATCCCTTTGCCAGCGGTGGTGAACAGTTGCGTTAATACCGACGTTTCGACGAGCAAACGAGAAGTTTGCAAGAGCTTTCTATCTTGTAAGATCACTCCACCTGCGAAGCTCGCAACGGACAATCCGATGGCCGTATTGACCGGCCCGATGTCGTCATAAACCTGGCCGAGCTTTGCCAGTTCTTTGAAGGGTCGCGAAGAAAACTCGTAGCCTTCGAGCGCCAGTTCTTCGT
>JABWAN010001036.1 GCA_013361015.1 Candidatus Zhuqueibacterota bacterium
CTATCGTTCCCTGCGCACCAATTTGCTCTTTTCGAAGACCGCGGGCCGAATTCAGACTTTTGTGATTACTTCGATGGCGCCGGGCGACGGCAAGTCATTTACGGCCGCCAATCTCAGCATCACAATGGCACAGCAGAAAAGCAACACGCTGCTCGTCGATACGGATTTACGGCGCGGTGTTCTGCACAACACTTTCGGCGTGCCCAAAGAGCCGGGGTTCAGCAACTATCTTATCGGCTCGATTCTGGCTTCGGAAATCATCAACGAAACGCACATTCCCAATCTTTCCGTGGTGAGCTGCGGCTCGTTGATTCCGAACCCTTCGGAGTTACTGGGTTCGGTGCAATTGCGCCGCTTTCTCGATGAAATACGCCGCCGCTTCGATCTCATTATTTTCGACACGCCGCCGCTCAATGCGGCGACGGATGCGGTGGTGCTCGGCACGCAAGTCGACGGCACGGTCGTGGTCGTACGCGCCGGCAAAACCAAAAAGGACATTGCGCGCCAAAAGATCGAGCTCTTTCACCATGTGCATGCCAAGCTGCTCGGCATCATTTTGAACGGCACGAATGTCGATCTGGCGCACGAAGGCTATAGCTATTATCACTATTAGAACCAGCATGATTTTGCCGCACGAAACATTGCAAATTGAAAATTGGAAACTTCAAATACTCAATTTGCAATTTGCAATTTTTAATTTACACAGCGCGAACTTTTCAGTTGAGGGCTTCAGATGAAATGTCTCATTACCGGCGGAGCGGGCTTTATCGGATCACATCTCAGTGAGCGCCTTTTGGAATGCGGTTATGAAGTTGTCAACTATGACGACTTCAACGACTACTATGACCCCAATATCAAGCGGCGCAATATCGCAGCGCTAGTACAGCGTGCGGGTTACACGCTGGTCGAAGGCGATATTCTGGATCGCGAAGCATTGCAACAACTTTTCAAGCAGCATCAATTCAGCGTGGTCGTGCATCTGGCGGCGCGCGCAGGCGTGCGGCCCTCGATTGCGCAACCGTTGTTGTACGAACAAGTCAACTGCGAAGGCACGGTGAATCTGCTCGAGCTGGTGCGCCATTCGGGCGTCGACAAATTCATCTTCGGATCCTCCTCTTCAGTATACGGCGAGAACGCAAAGGTCCCGTTTTCGGAGGAAGATCGGGTCGATCATCCTATCAGCCCGTATGCCTCCACGAAGAAAGCCGGTGAGTTGATTTGCTATACCTATCATCATCTGTATAAGATGAAAATCACGTGTCTGCGGTTTTTCACGGTGTATGGCCCACGCCAAAGGCCGGACATGGCCATTCACAAATTCACCAAAATGATCGACGCCGGAGAAAAAGTGCCGATGTTCGGCGAAGGCACCAGCCGTCGCGATTATACTTACATCTCCGACATCGTGGACGGCATTGAGAAAGCCATGCACGCGTGCTCCGCATATCACATCTACAATTTGGGCGAGTCGCGCACCATCGATTTGCGTTCGTTGATCCATCTCATTCAGGAAGCTTTGGGCAAGAAAGCGCTCATCGAACAATTGCCGTTGCAGCCGGGCGATGTGCCCATCACCTATGCAGATATCTCCAAGGCGCGGCGTGAAATCGGATATGATCCGAAAGTGGACGTTGCCGAAGGCGTGCGCCGTTTTGTGGAATGGTTCAAGCAGAATTCTTCCACTCGGAGCTAGTGGAACTCTGCGCGCGAGGCGAGTGTGTTTTCATCTTTAGACCAAGATCGGACAAGACGACAGTGGCATTTGCCTAGCCCAGGAAGGTGACAGGAATATGGTCAGAGAAAAACAAGCCTTTCTGCGCACACTCATTCGCTTTTTGGACGCCGGCCTTATCGGGCTGGCGTTCATTCTTTCCTATTTCATCAGCTTCTATTTGCGCGAAGCCTATCATCTCGGTGAAATGGCATATGCAATTTCACCGGACATGGGAGGCTTGTTGTATTTTACCCGAAAAAATGTCGCACTGGTTGGATTCTATTTAGCCGGTTGGATCACGGCATTGACGTTCGTCGGCGCATACAAAGATTTGCGCACGCAAACTTTGGCGAGCAGCATCGTGCACATCGTCAGCGCCGGCGCCTTTGCTTTGCTGACCGTGGGCACACCCATTTTCTTGTTTAAGATGGTGCTCACCAGCCGTTTGTTCATTGCCACGCTGTGGATCGTCACCGTGAGTCTCTTGGTCGTGATGCGTTTGCTCGCCAACCGCATGCTCGATTATCTGCACACGCGCGGCTACAATCACGTAAACCTGCTCATCGTCGGTACGGGCAAGCGGGCGCGCGATTTTATTCGCACGGTGCGATCCCATGCCAATTGGGGTTTGACCATCGTCGGCTTGATTGACGACGACCACGGCATGTTCGGTAAGGAAGTGGAAG
>JABWAN010001037.1 GCA_013361015.1 Candidatus Zhuqueibacterota bacterium
AGAGCACGAATAAATGTCGGAGAGGAATTTGAAAAAATAGGTAGGCTCTGCAGAACGTTGACCAACTCTTGCATCAGGCTTCTCCTCACATCCGCAACATTGGTTCAATCTCGATCGAGTGAAAAACGCTGCTAGGCTTTTTCGGCAAATATTTTTAGCCGCGACATAACACCCAGCAGCGCAAGTATTCTTATTCGCGGGAACTCGAACGCCTTGGCGATTAGAGCACTGAGTCTTGTCGGTTGCAGCTCAACCGGCCCGGCGCACTAGACCAACATTTCGTTGGCGTGCTCAGTGCGCGTCGATACGTGGACATCGGGCGGCGGCAGTTCCGTGTAGAATTCCGGTGCGGCTTCGCGTGCGTATTTGCCCGTCATCGGTTTATCCCACGCGAGGTCGCCTTTGCGCCATACATACGCGAGACCGACGAGCAAAATGAAAATGAAGACGGACATTTCCACGAACGCAAAAAGGCCAAGCTCTTTGAAGACCACTCCCCACGGAAAGAGGAACGCAACTTCGACTTCGAAGATCAAAAAGATGAGCGCGATGACATAAAAGCGATTGTTGAATTGAATCCACGATTGGCCAACGGGTTGTTCACCGCATTCATACGTCGTAAGTTTGGCAGGAGTGGGATGCCGAGGTTGGAGCAAACGGGAGATGAGTAAATTGACGCCGGCAAATCCGACGGCGATCAGCAGAAACGTAAAAGCCGTGCTAAAATCGAAAAGCATGATTTTTCCTTCCCTCGCTCAGAGCTGCAAAGCCAACCGAACTTATCAGATCAGCTTCCAAAAGCGCGATCATGATATAAAAAAATGCCAGAAGAGTCAAGCGAAAATTCCGCGCGCTTCGGGCCGCGCGCAAAAAGCTGGCGACGAAACTGGGCAGTTTTCTTATGTTTTGTCGCTGCTGCACCGCGGTGCGTTCTCTGCTTGTTTACCTAGGTGGTCTCTTCGAGCGAGGTGGCTTAGAGCCGAGCAAATCATCTTAACGCCGGACGCAGCAGCCGAATTAAAGCAAGAAGTCGGGCAAGAAAACGGAGCAACACAAAAAGTTTTTCAGTGTCCTGTTCCGTTTCCGTGTCCCATCATCTTTTGGCTCATTCCGCCTCGCGGAGTTTGCGCCGAGAAAAAGCAAGCGAACGGCATCATTGCAGCCTCGTTTTCAACAACACCACACAAGTCGAATCGGTTACGACCTTGCTCACCACCTCGCCGCCGGGAACACTGGCCAGCACGGAGCCGAAGGCCGTGGCGTAATCGTTCTTGTGCCATTCGAGCAAATATGCCGCCCAACGGCTCGCATCGATGCGCGCCACCAATTCGGCCTGACTTAGCGCCACACTTTGCGAGGCCGCTGCCGGAATCTTCGCGCGACCGACCGACCATACCACGCCGGCACTTGCAACAATGGCCTTTCCTCCCAACTCGCGACGTAGCGTAGCTTCTTGCGGCTGCAGCATGATGCGATCTTGCAACTCGATTAGAGCTTGCACCTCCGCTTCCGTGGGCACGCGCACCTCGGCTTGCGTCGCGGCGCCCTCGGAAGTGCGCAACGTGCCGCTCGTTTCCGGCGCACGCGGCTGTTGCTCGGCTCGCTCAGTGCAAGCACAGAGCAAGAACGTGAGCAGCATAAAATGAGTCGGAGAGAGTATTCGCTTCATTGGCACGGCTCCTTTCTTTCGAGTAAATGGAAATCGTTATCCTGCGCAAACAATATAGCAGGGCGTGAGAAAAATGCAAGCCTGAGGCTGCCACGCGATCGCACAGATTAGCGCTTGCAAATCGAGGTGCGATTCACTAGATTCGCCGCCGCATTGTTATCACCCTTTCGGGAATGGATGGGAGCCTGGTGGCCTCCGCGGTCTTCAAAACCGTTGTTCCGGCGCTCGTGCGCAGGAAGGTGAGTTCGATTCTCACACGTTCCCGCTACTATTCTGCGCAATTAGGCGTGTCGCAGCGCATGACGAATGCCCATTGTTCCTCCCCGCCCTCACGATGAATTTGATTTAGTCATGTAGCTTGACAATGTTAGCATAACGCAAAGCTCGCGAAGGAGGCGGAAAGCACGCAAAGATTCAAAAGAAAGTGTTAAGCTCTCTGCGATCTTAGCGTCAGCTTGGCGGCCTTTGCGGTTGAAGAAGTCATCTTAACATTGTCGAGCTAGTATTGAGCTACGAACTTGCAATTCCCGCGCACGCTCCGGCTACATTCTTGTCATTGCCTCCAAGTTCCGCACGCGCTCGTTCGTCTTTCTCCCCTGCAAGCTATTCGCCCCGATTCCGAAATGGAAATTTCTCGCGGCACGCACGGGTTTGAACTCCATCCGCCGCGGTCGCTCCCAAGCCAGCATCAAATTTTACATGCGACCACGCCGGCGTGCTAAATC
>JABWAN010000048.1 GCA_013361015.1 Candidatus Zhuqueibacterota bacterium
ACCTCGTGGTGTCGAGGCCGAGATTCAAACAAGTATCAATGCCCCGCAAGGGGGCAGGGCGACGGCGCCGGCGTTCCCCGGTCGCACGGCTCTCAAAGGACTGCGTCCATTTGATAAGGAAGACGCGGAACTCTTCCAAAGCTTGCAACGCGAGCGCGAGCTGCACGATTGCCTATCCGCAATTACGGACCGCGAGTTCCGTCTCGGTATTCTCTTTGGCGAATCGGGCTGCGGCAAAACTTCGTTCGTGCAAGCGGGACTTTGGGCCATGCTGCCGCAGTTCAGCCCGACGCACTTTCCGATTTATGTCAAGTTCAGCGAGCTGGACCCGCTCGTGAGTGTGCGCCACGCGCTGCGCGAGCAATTGCCGCAGAGCACTTTTGAAAAATTCGTGCACTCTACTATTCCCCCCTTGAGGGGGGCCAGGGGGGTGTCGCGCGCTCATGCGGAACAACAGCAACACCCCCCTACCCCCCCTCAAGGGGGGAATTTTCTTGCTCCTGCAAGCGATATTGTTTCGCTGCTCGCGCACGCGGCGCAAACGCTCGGCAAAACCCTCGTGCTCTTCTTCGATCAGTTTGAACAATTCTTTTTGCACTATCCCAAAGCCGAGCAGCGGACCGCGTTCATTGCCGCGCTGAAAGAGTGGTATGACCACGCGCCCGCTCTGCCCGTGAAAATTCTCCTCAGTCTGCGGCAGGATTATTACGGCCATCATTACGAGCTGCAACAAACGCTGCGCTATTCGCTCGGGCCGCAGGACAGCATTCCGCTGCGCAAGTTTTCGCCCAAGCAGGCCGTGGAAATTTTTCACGTGCTCGCCGAAACCGCGCGCCTCGCGTTTGACCGCGACTTTGTGGAAGAGATGACGAGCCGCGATCTCGCCGCGAAAGAAGACGGTTTGATCTCGCCGGTCGATATTCAAATTCTCACGTGGATGGCTTCGGCGCAAGAGCACGCCGGCCTCAATCGCGCCGCGTTTCAAAAAATGGGCGGCGTGGAAGGCTTGCTCGAAAATTATGTGAAACGCAGTTTGGACGCGCTCGCCACGAAAGCGGAGCAACAAACCGCGCTCAAAGTTTTGCTCAGCCTCATTGATTTGGAGCACAACCTGCGCGCCGGCGCTTTGACCAGCGCGCGCATTAAAGAAAAACTGAGCGCAGACGCGAGCTTGCATGCCGAAGCGATCGACCGCGCCATAAACTGGCTCGCGAGCAACAAAGTGCGTTTGATCACACCCGTGAGCCGCGACGAAACCCTCGGCTATGAATTGGCGCACGAGCGTTTGATTCAACCACTGCGCCGCCTCACCAACAAAGAGCTTTCCGAAGTTGATCAAGCCAATCTCCTGCTCGAACGCCGCGCGAATGAATGGCTCGGCAACAACCGCGATGCGCGTTATTTGCTCAATTGGCGCGAGCTGCGGCGTGTGCAGAAGCAGCGTGCCTATTTAACCTGGGGCCAGCGCGCGGAAGTGAAGCAGGAGTTGTTGCAGCACAGCCGCGGCCGCCTCAAACGAAATCTTCTGTTGGCGTTCAGCCCGCTCGTTTTGTTTATGGTTTGTTGGTTCGGCGTGCGCCTTTATGAGCACTACCAATTTGCGCAACGCCGCGCGCAAATAGCAAAACTAGGGTTGGAGTTTGCGGACATCCCCGGCGGAACGTTTCGCATGGGCGATCTTTTCGGTGATGGTTACGATGATGAAAGGCCCGTGCATCAAGTCACACTTTCCGCGTTCAAACTTTCCAAGCATGAAATCACCAACGAGCAGTATTGCGCCTTTTTGAATGACGACCCCGAACGCAATCTGCAAGGCTTATTCGAGGCGGATGGAAGTCGTATCGTCGAACAAGACGGGCGCTATGTGCCGGAGGGAGGTTTCGAAAAACACCCGGTCGCTAATGTGACATGGTATGGCGCCAATGCCTTTTGTGAATGGCTCGGCGGCCGTTTGCCCACGGAGGCGCAATGGGAATATGCTGCGCGCGCCGCGGGCGACTCCATCAGATATCCGTGGGGGAACGAGGAGCCGGACACGACCAAAGCCAACTTCGATCCCTCGGGCAATTATACTGGCGCAACCAAACGTGTCGGTACTTATCTTGCGAATGAATTGGGGTTGTATGACATGGCGGGCAACGTGTGGGAATGGTGTAACGATTGGTATGGTGATTATCCGGTGGAATCACAAACTGATCCGAATGGACCTGCAGATGGATTCAGCCGTGTGGTTCGGGGCGGCGCGTTCCACTACCTTGCTGGGATCGTCCGCTGCTCCTTTCGCGACGGGCTCGATCCGGACCTCAGGCTCGACTACGTTGGTTTTCGGATTGCGCTGTCTCCATAAGCTTTTGATACTCTGAACTCTGATACTCTGGACTCTGTTCTCTGAGCTTTTGCTTTTGACTTTGCTTTGGCTTTTGCAGAGCGAGCGCAAGCGAGCGGCCTCGAAAATTTTTCAAGTTTTAGTTTTTGTTTTTCACTTCTCGCCGCGCTATCTTCCCCGTAGGCACAAAACGCATTGCACGAAAGCGCAAAGGAGAACCTCGATGCCAAAGTTTCCCAAACGCATCGAAGTGCGGCCGCTCGGGCATTATCAGCTTTGGCTCAAATACGCGGACGGCAGCGCCAGTGTTGTGGATTTGGCCGGGCTTGCGGGCCACGGCGCTTTTGCGCGGTGGAATGAATATCGCGAGTTTCAAAAAGTTTTCATCGGGCCTTTTGGCGAGATCGCGTGGAATGAACAGGTCGAACTCTGTCCGGACTCGATTAATCTCAGAACCACCGATAAAAAATTGGAAGAGAGGTTTGCCCAGTGCTAGGGAAGTTCCTTGCAGGATGACATTTCGAAGAGGGACGTCTCAAATCAACCCTTCACGAACATAGCAATAAACAATTCGGCGCAGCTCGGTGGAAAAGCTCTTCTGCGGAAGTTCCTCAAGGGCATTTTCCCCCTTGAGGTTTTTGATCTGAATGCTTATTCTGCCGCAAGAAAAAAACGTTTCATCAATACATAGATCGCGAGTGAAAATATGCCATTAGTCAAAATCGGCCCCAAACGCCAAGTTACCATCCCTAAAGAAGTGATCGCGTCGCTACAGCTTGCGATTGGCGACGTTCTCGAAATGCGAGCAGAGAACGGGAAGGGGATTCTCATCTTGAAAAGGGTTGTTGCACGAAAGCCGAGGCCGAGGCCCACGCTCACGACTAGAGAAAAGATCCTGCTCGCCTCTGCCAAGAAGAAGATTGCCGCCATCAATCGCGATATCCGAAAGGCAAAAGGGTTGACGGACGCGGAAACGAAGGTCGCGGCGAAGGCTGGGCTGATTGATCCCGACCAACGCTGGTGGTGGACCGAAGAGTGGCAAAAGGGCGAGCGCAGAGCACAACGAGATATTGACGAAGGTCGCGTGAGCAAGACTTATGATAACGTGGATGAAGCGCTGCGGGAGCTCAAAGGGGCGATATGAAACTTGGATGATCGGATGACTTTAAAAAAGAGTATCGTACGCTGCCGCAGCATATTCAAAAACAAACCGATCGGAAATTGCGGTTGCTGGCTGAGAATTTCTACCACCCCTCGCTGCGCGCCAAGAAAATAAAGGGCAGGCGAGATGAAATGTATGAAGCGAGCATCACGATGAATTATCGGATTCTGTTTCAAATCGAGGACGATACGTATTTGTTGCGACGAATTGGGACCCATGACATTCTCAATCGTTATTAGCTCGTGCAAGTCATCGCAAACGCCTTCCCGTAAAATCAAATCCTATCCTCCAACACCTCCGGCCTCGGCTGGGGAATCACCACTTTATTTACCAGCAAACCTTTTCCGCGAATGAATTCTGCGCCGGCTTGTACTGCGGCCGTGACCGCGGCCACCTCGCCGGTCATGGTCACATAACCCTTGCCGCCGATGGCCATAGCAAGATGAATCTGCAGCAACTGCACGTTCGCGGCTTTCACCGCGGCATCCGCGGCCTCGATGATCGAGGCCACGGAGAACGTTTCGATGATGCCGAGCGCGCCGGTCTCGGTCACCACGCGCGTGCCGCTGATCGCAGGGAATACTTCCGCGTGCACGTTGGGAATAAACAAGCTATCCACCACCGTCTCGCCGCCGATTTCCAATCCCGCCTCAATGCTCGCAGACACCGCCGCGGTTTCGCCCGCCACCATCACCATAAACTTGCCGGGGCATATCGTGCGATTGAACACCATCTGCACTTGCGCCGTTTTCAACAACGCGTCCGCGACTTCATAGCCCTTCGCAATGGAAGTTAGTTCGATGAGACCGATGGCGTTTTGCATGCTTGTTCCGCTCTTTTGTCAAATCGTTTTGAATAGAACATCAGCCACAGAATCACACGGTAACACGCAGAAGAGAGAATAATTGGGGCCGTATCTTCAGCTCCGTGTTCCTCTGTGTGCTTCCGTGGCTAATTTTTCTTTCACGCCGTTCGTTATACTCTTGCAATCACAATGCTCTGCCCTGCTTCGATGACTTCGCCCGCAATGCTCGCATGCGCAGGCACGCTCAATGCGGTTTCGGAGGCGGCGGCGAGCGTATCACCCACAGCCACGCGGCTGCCCGCGCGCACGAGTGGAGTGGGCGGCACTCCGACCGAAGGTTGCAACGTGATCGCCACACGTTCCGGTGCGATCGCCGCAGTGTAAAGCGGCGCATCGGCAGTGAATCTGTGCAAGCCCAAGCGGCGCAGCAGCCGCGATGTTGGCACGGAACGATAGGCTTTTAGCGGATGCACGTCTTTGGTGAGCTTCTGCAATTGCTCCGCAGAGAGCCATTTGCCTTGCTGCTTCAAATCTCTTTTGGTCACCACGCACACATTGCGCGGGTCCAATTCTTCGGGGCAAGCCCACAGCGAGCAGATGTTGCATTCACAACACGCTTGCGCCCAATGCGTGAGCGTGTCGCTCATCGGCCCGGTGGTGAGCAGCGCGCGCATGACCAGATGCGGCTGAATGGGATAGCCGAGCAAATAGCGCGGGCACATCTCAGTGCACAAGCTGCATTGGTCGCACGCAGATTTGCCGATGCGTTTGAAAGCCGTCTCTGCCTGCGCTTTGCGCTCGGCCAAATGCGTCTCGCGGCCGAGCACGATGATCCCGCTCGAAACGCGCGTGACCGGTGTGTTCAAATCCGTCACCACTTTGCCCATCATGGGGCCGCCGTCGAGCAGAACGAAATCTTCAATGGTCGCGCCGCCCGCCACTTCCAGCGCCTCGCCGTAACGCATGCCCACCGGAAACCACGCCGTGAGCGGCTGCTTGACGTGACCGTGTATCGTCATCAACGAATGCGTGACCGGCCGGCCTTGCGCCGCGCGATGAATATGATACAGCGTTTCCACATTCTGCACCACCACGCCGACGTGCAGCGGCAAACCGCCGCTCGGAATGCGGCGGCCGGTGCTGTGATAAACCACTTCATACTCATCGCCCGCGGGATAAACATCTTCCATCTCAAAGACGGAAATATGCGCGGGCAAATGGCGTGTAACGGCTGCGATCGCTTTGCGGTTTTTGTGTTTGATGGCAACGAGGCCTTGGTTTGCGCCCACTTGTTGCATCACCAAACGCAGACCGTCGATCATCTCCGTGGCGTAGTGCTCCATCAGCACTTTGTCTTTGAAGAGCAAAGGCTCGCACTCCGCGCCATTGGCGATCACGGTATCGACGCGCGCCTCGAGCTTTTTATAGGCTGGAAAACCTGCACCGCCTGCGCCTATAACGCCCGCGTCGCGCACTTGTTGGATTAGGCTTGGCATATTCTTCACCAACAAGATAATAAAGTTTTGGCGACCGGCAAGTGCGTTTATAATGTTTGCAGAAGAAATTTTTTGTTAAAAAAAGCGGGGCTTTGCAGGCTGGCGTTTTGGCGTCCGGTTCCGTTTCCGTGTCCGATTTTTTGCTTTATAAGCAGATTAAATTGCAAAGAGCTCTAATGCCATATGGCGCTCCACGCAAAAAAAAACACACGCGGGCGAAGCTTTCGCCCGGTGTGTTTTTAATTCATGTCAAGTTGCTCGCAGCGCTTTTGCGTTTGCGCTGCTACGGGACGCGCGGCAACATCGTGCCTTGGAAGGAAACATTGCCGTTGCCATTCAAGCTGTTGACTTGAATCACGACGGTCGCGATCTTGCGCTTCAGGCTATCGGGCTTGGAATTCGTGAGGGTGAATGAAAAATTCGTGAATGCGCGTGATTGCGTATCTTCAAGCGTAATGCCCTTGTCTCCGGTCACTTCGCCCATGCTCGAGCTCACTGTAATGCTTGTGCCCGCCACCAGGGGATTATTGTTCTGATCGCTTACCGTGTAGTTGAAAGTTCTAGAGGAATCGGGCTTCAATGTGAAAGCTCTCGGAGTCACGGAGATTTGAGTTCGGCCGGAGAACAACACCACGGTGTTTGCCGTGATCGTCTGTTTGTTCTCATCCACGGTTTCCGCGGTGATGCGCGCGAAACCCGGTTCGTTGAAGGGCGAGGCCGCGCCCGGAATGCCTTGCGGCTGCGGCGCCGCGGAGAGCAAAACCACGGGAGCGCGCCCCAGGGCCTCGGTAACCGCCGACCCGCCGATAATGCCGCCCGTAGTTTGAAATTGCACTGAAGTTCCCGGCGGCACAGGATTCGAATAGCGATCACCCACGAACGCCGTGATGAGATTTTCCAGGCCATAAATATTGTAGCCGGGGAAGTTCAATTGCCTCGGCACCACCGAGAAATGCTGCAAATGCGGCAAGCCGCCATGTATCGAAAGCGGCACCGGCGCGGAAAAGAGCGACAAAGATTGAATGCTCGCCACCACTTGGATCGGGCCGGCGATCGTGCCGCTTTGCACAGTCGTGATCACGCGCCCCAAAGCATTGGTTGAGGTCGAAGCGGGCGAAACCGCTTCGCCCCCACCCGGCCCGCCCGCGATGCGGAAGCTCACCGTTTCTTGATGCGTGAGATCAACGGGGGCGCCGGTGGCATCGCGCACTTCAAAAGTCAAATCCGAAGTCGCATTGCCGCCCGAGCCTGCCACGAAAATTTTGTTCGTTTCCACCTCCACCAACACGATATTCGTCGCCGGTCCGGAGGTGCCGCCGGAATTGTTGCCGCTTTCGCGCGTCATGCGCACTTCCGGAAGCGTGAGGGTCTTGTTGGCTTGAATCGCATGCGCCGGCAAGGTATCGCGCACAAAACCGGTTTTCGATACGACGATCGTCACGATTTTGGAAGTGGAGTCTGACAGTTGAATCGACAGCGTGAACGCGCCGTCTTCCTCCGTCAGCGCGCTCTCCGCATAAGGCAGCGCCTGCACCAATGCGCCTGCGAGCGGAATCAGCGTCTTCTGATCCACCACGACGCCTTTGATAATGGCAGGATTGATTGAGCCGTCCGTGGGGGTCGTACAGTTGGTAACCACGAGAGAAATGATAACCACACCCAACAACCGCAATGCGTACTTCAACGTCAAAAAGCCCTTTGACATATGCACTCCTGTTTAAAAATCCTTTAACACACTCTCTTACTTGCAATCGCTGCGCAGTGCGGAAGGCCGCACTGGCCAAATGCAAGCGCCCTGTGCTTCTCTTTTTGTCTTGTCGCTGCTGCACCGAGGGTCCATCTCCGCTTGTTTACCGAGGTGGCCTCTGCGTGCGAGGTGGCTTGCGAGTGAATCGCTCCAGCAGGCTGTTGAAATTCTCACCGGTACGGTTTTCGTAGCTTGAAATTTTCATATTGGACTATTATACTCGTGCACAGGACGAACACACGAATCAGAAAGGACCTTCATGCTTCGCAAACTAGGGTTGTTCTTCGTAGCGCTGCTCGCGCTACAAAGCAACGTCGCAGCACAGCACCACGGCTTTGGCGTGGGAGTGATTTTCGGAGAGCCTTCCGGCATCAACGGCAAGCACTGGCTTAGCAACCGCACCGCGATCGTCGGTGCGGTCGCGTGGTCGGTGGGCAAAGAAGACGCCTTGCACTTGCACGGCGATTACCTGTTCCATGATTTTGATTTGCTGCATGCCGAGCGCGGCAAAATGGCGCTCTATTACGGCCTCGGTGGGCGCATACGGTTCGAAGACGATAGCGTCATTGGCGCGCGCATTCCCGTGGGCTTAAATTACCTCTTCGCCAAGGCGCCGGTGGATTTGTTTTTGGAATTGGTCCCCATGTTGGATTTGGCGCCTGACACGAAGTTCGACATGAACGGCGGCGTGGGCGTGCGGTTCTTTTTTGGAAAGTGAGGGTTGGGGTTATTCCGTGAGTGTTTGCAGAGAGCAGAAAGAGATTTGCCTACGACGTTTCCAATCCCTTAACCGAGTCGTCTCATCACCCAATAACCACACCATGAGCAAGCTTGGCCTCAAAGAAAAACTTCGCGAGTTCGACCAACTGCAAAGCCGTGTGCGTGCCGCGCGGGTGGCCACGAGCAATGACGTGCTCGCACGATTATTAGGTGGAGAAGAACGCGAGGGCTGTTTTGTGGTCGAACGGCGCTTTGCATTGCACGAACCGCACGGCCCGATTCGTCTCGCGCAATTGTTCGAAATCTCCGGGCCGGCGTTGGGTATTGCCGCGAAAGACGAAACGCTTAGCGATTTGAATCTGCGCGAGGCGCTGTTCATTGACACCGAAACCACGGGCCTGGCCGGCGGCACGGGCACGCTCGCATTTTTAGTGGGCGTAGGATATTTTGCGGACGAGCACTTCGTGGTGCGCCAATACTTTCTGCGGCAACCCCACGAAGAGAGTGCCATGCTCAACGCCGTGCAACAACATCTCGCGGCCGCGCAGGGCCTGGTTTCATTCAACGGCAAAAGCTTCGATATTCCGCTTCTGCTCTCGCGCACGATTCTCAATCGCATGCGCCTCGACTTCGGCCGCTTGCCGCATTTGGACGTGCTGCACGCGAGCCGCCGCATTTGGAAAGACCGCGTGCCGGACTGTTCGCTCGGCAATCTCGAAACGCAAATTCTCGGCAAAACGCGCAGCGACGACGTGCCGAGCTTTTTGATTCCCCAAATCTATTTCGACTTTGTCCGCACCGGCAAAACCGCGCAGCTCCCCGAAATCTTCGCACACAACCGGCAAGACCTCGTTACCACTGCGGCATTGCTGGCCTATCTCGGCAACCTCGTGCAATCGCCGTTCAAATGGCAGGCCTCGCACGAAGAGCTGCGCAAAGTCGGGCGGCTCTATCGTGAAGCCGGCGAATTGGAGACCAGCATCAAACTTTTCGAAACCATGCTCGCTTCCGCGGAGGCCTCCCGCAACCGCGAAGACTTGCTCGCTTTGGGATTCTGCTACAAAAGCCAGCGCCGCGACGAGGACGCACGCCGCATTTGGGAACGCGCAATCGAGCAGTTCCCTTTTCATCCGTTGCCTTTCCTCGAGCTTGCCAAATATCTCGAGCATCGTGCGAAGGATTATGTACGCGCGCTGGAAATCGTGCGGCGTGCGCTGCGTTCGTTGACTCTGTTGGAAGATTTACACTCGCCCATAGAAGTGCGGGCTTACAAAGACGATCTTCTCCATCGTGAAGCCCGGCTTATGAGAAAGCAAGTGGGCTTCAACTCTTCCGCAGATTCTCCGCGCGCGCCAACGTCAGTTTCAACACCGGCGGCGTGAGGAGCGTTGTCACGATTACCATAATGACGACCGCAGAAAACGTCGCGTCGTCGATCACTTTCAAACTTTTGCCGATGCCCGCGAAGATCAATCCCACCTCGCCGCGCGGAATCATGCCCACCCCCACGGTCAAACGATCCAGCCCCTTTTCCAAAACGCCCCAGCCGCAAACTTGTTTGCCGATAATCGCCGCAACGGTGAGGCCCGCGGCCACGCCGAGCACGGAAAGATCGCCAAAGGTTTCCAGCCGCACTTGAATGCCCATGAGCACAAAAAAAATCGGCACGAAAAACGTGGCCAGCGGCTTGAGTAATTTTTCAATGGTAATCTCTTCGCGGAAGCCGTGAAAGTGTACCTCTTCTAAAAGCAAACCCGCGGCAAACGCGCCCACGATGGCTGCCAATCCCGCGGCATTGGCGAGATAAGACAGCGCAAAGGCAAAGAGCAGCGCGGAAATCAACATGACGCCCGCGGTGCGCAGTTTGGAAAGTTGCTTCATGATTTTAGGAACGAGATACACGCCGAGCACCAACGCGCCGCCAAGAAAAAGCACGGAAATGCCGATCAAACGTAACACCGCGCCAACCTCCATCGGCTGGCCCAATTCCGCGGCCGTGATAATGCCCGAGACCACGGCGAGAATGATCAGCCCGAGCACGTCATCAATCACCGCGGCGCCGAGAATGATTTGCGCCTCTTTCGTTTGCAATTTGCCCAAGTCTTTGAACACGCGCGCGGTGATGCCGACGCTGGTGGCGCACAGCACCGCGCCGATAAAGAGATGCACGTAATTCACGATGAAACCGGCCGGCACAATCGCGGCAAGCTCCGCGGGCAATTCCTTAATGAAGAGCCAGCTCACGCCATAACCCAGGGCGAACGGCGCGATGATGCCGAGCACGGCCACGAACAACGACGACGCGCCGACTTTCATCATGCCCTGCACGGTCGATTCGAGGCCGACTTCAAAGAGCAGAATGAGGACGCCGATGCGGGCCATGCTGTCGATCACGACGGCCCAGTTTTCTTGCAGCACCGCGGCGCGCAGCGGTTCGAAAAAATTCCATTCCGGATTGAGCAAAATCAAATTGCCCAACAATACGCCGCCGAGCAACTCGCCCAACACCGCGGGCTGGCCCAAACGCTCGAAGATTTCGCTGCTCAATTTTGCCACTGCGAGTATGACGATGAGCGCCAACAGAATCGGCGCAACGGGATCGGCGTGGCCGCCGGACCCGGCTGCGAAGACTTCGGTGCTCGTCGCCAACAAGAACCCACTGTAAACGCAGACTCTTTTCATTCCATCCTTCCTCGCTACACCCTCGAAGAGGTGTTCCGCACTTGAGATTCGTGTAAAACGTTGAGTGTTGCGCGGAGTTTTACATCTTACCAAATTTCCCCTTAAAAAGGGAACTCTGACAATCTCGGCCAAGCCGAGATTAGAACACTCTCACTCACGCCATCTTTCTCGCCACGAGCATGAGATTTTCATCGGTCCACGTGACTTCATTCGGATTCCGATATACGCGCCGTAACCGCTGTTCAAATTCTGCGAGTGCTGCTTGAAACTCTTCTGCGCCGTAAAGATCGAACGTGGAATAGTGCCGCTGCCGCGCCTGTTGCAACAACCAACGTAAGCGCGCGACGCGGCGATGTTGAAAAATTCGGATCTTGTCAAGGTGCAAATTGGGAACCTCGGCGATAAAATTGTTCAACTCGACAAACTCCCACAAGCGTTGTTCCTTTTCATAAAATTGCGGGAAGTGTTTGCCCCAAATGTGGCGGCTATTTTGGCTGCGCGTGCGCGTGTAAATGAACAACAGCCCGCCGGGCATGAGGCTGCGTGCGGCCTCGTGTAGAAATGCCCTGATCTTGAAATGGTGAATCGCATTGAACGTGAACATGCAATGCAAGCTTTCGGAGGCAAACGGCAAGGCCTGTGCACGGGCGCGCAACACTTGCAAGCTGGGCGCGTGTTCGTACAAATCCTTTCGCAGCACGCGCAGCATACCGTCGTTGTCATCAACACAAACGAGCTCCAGCCTCTCGTTCAAATGTTGAAACAGCAGGCGATCATAACGGCCGCTGCCGCAACCCACATCCGCGGCTCGAATGTGGCGCAAGCTTCCGAGCTTCTTGACGGCATAACGCACGGGCGCAAGATCGGTCGTGCGCAGGCGCGTATACTTGGGCGCGATGCGGGAGAAATGTTCATATGCGGCGTACATGGACGACCTCCTTCGGTTTTGAAGGGTTCACAGATGAGAGAGTTCGTGCGGGAGCAATTGCGCCTCCGCCCGAAAACGTTCCCGCCTCGGCAAGCCAGGCGGGCATGACGGTAGGTTGTAAAAGCTCAAAAGATACTGATGCAACGATCAAGCGGTTGCGAGAGCCTTATCTATAAAGTCGAGATTGCGGAGGCGCGCTAGTTGAGTGTCACCACGTCTTCCTGCGGATGTTCCATTGCCAGCATGATCAAGAGGTAATCTTTCACGTGGCGCGTCAGCAGAAAATTTTGTTTGACGTGTTGATAACCGTTTTCTCCGAGCCTCTCGCACAGCTTGGGATCTGCCAAAAGCTGCATGGCGCGATGCGCCGCGCCTTCCGGGGAATGCACGAGAAAGCCCGTGATGCCGTTAAGGATTTGCAGCTTGATGCCGCCGACTGCGCCGCCGATCACGGGCTTTCTCTTCCACAACGCCTCACTCACCGTCAAGCCAAAGCCTTCTTTGATTGATTTTTGCATCACGATCGTCGCGCCGCGCACCAGCGCATTGATCTCCAAATCGCTGAAGGGCGGCAGCGGCAAAACGTGAATGTCCGGATCCTTCGCGGCCTTCTTCTCCACTTCGCGCAAAACCGCTTCGCCTTCGGGATCATCGGGGGCGCCGCCGCCCGCAAGCACGAGTTGGCAATCATGGCGTTTCTTCACGATGCGATACGCCGCAATGACGCCCAAGGGATCTTTCAAGCGATCGAAGCGCGAAATCTGCGTGATAATGGGGCGCTCGGGGTCGATTTTATATTTTTCCAAAGTCTGCGTAACGAAGCTTTGCTCCAACTCTTTGTTCTTTTCACTCAATGGATCGATGGAGGGCGGAACCATGTATTGCGGAATCGGCAACTGCTGCGCAAAATCCGGCATCGAAAAAATCGAGGCGTCGTATTGTTCGATGTACGGCTTGAGAAAATTCCAAACCCGCGGGTCGGGCGTGGAAACGTCGATGTGACAACGCCAGAGCCACCGTTTACCGATTTCGTTTTTGCGCGCAATGAGCCCGGCGGGCTGCGGATCGTGAATCAAAATCACGTCGCCGGTGAAATTAATGTCGCGCAGATTCATTTCCGTGTTGGCGCGATAGATTTCCAGCATGCCGTCGGAGATGGAATCTTCCTTGCCGTGCAGCGTGTTATGAAAAGCTTTGGTGACGTTGAAAAAGGCTTGATCGCCTTTGATGACGTCCCAAGCGGTCTCCACGCCCAGGTCGCGCAGCAACGGCACCATGCGCGTGAGAATTTCCGCCACGCCGCCGCCCACCGAAGTGGAATTGATGTTT
>JABWAN010001038.1 GCA_013361015.1 Candidatus Zhuqueibacterota bacterium
CCTCGGGCGGCTTGAACAAAAGCGCTGCAGATGAAAATTGGGTTTATCATCGTCGCGTCGTTTTTTCATTGAATGACTCCACGACGCTTGCGCTACAAATGGGAACAGTGCAACTACTCACCGCCGGCAGCAAAACTGATCAAACTTTTTCGGTCGTCTCAGATGAAGATTCCATCGAGATCAACAATCTTGCCGCAGCTTTAAAACTGAGCAATCTCCTTCTTCCTTCAGATGCTGATAGCCTTGCGTTTGAAATGAAGGTTTATGGCCAAAACACCGGAAGCCTTCGTAGCGATCAAAGCAAATTGCTTGATCTTGCTTTCGATGTGCTATCTGTCGAAACTGGCCAGCCATTGGCAAGTATCAAATTGCCACAGCTCAACAACAGGGGAACCACTCGTCAAGCTGCACGTTTGGTCTTACCAGTGCAAGCTTTGCGCGGCAAACAGGTTCATTTAGCCCCCACAGTATCAAACGTAGATCTCGCCAAAGTGAGTGGTGCCCTTGTGCATGTTTATGGGGTAGTTGAAGACGGTTCACAAAAAGCACAGGCAGAAATTCCTTCGTTGGTAGCAACTGCGGTAGTGGGTTCGTTTTCTGTTTGGGCCTATCCTAACCCCTTCAATCCTTCCACGCAGATTCGTTTTGTGATGAAAGAAGAAGGCGAGGCGGCTCTGCGCATTTACAACCTTCAAGGCCAAATGATTCGCGAGTTGCTGCACGAGCGGTTTTCTGCCGGCGAGCACATTTCTGTTTGGGACGGGCGCCATGCTCGCGGCGTGGAAGCCGCGAGTGGCGTATATTTCGTTCGCTTCGAAAGCGGCGCCGAAGTGAAGGTTGGCAAAATAACGTTGCTCAGATGATGGCGACTTCGTATCATTCATTATTCTCAGGAGAAAATTCATGAGCCGAGCCGGTATGGGCGACATACTCAAGCAAGTGCAAAAGCTGCAAGAAGACCTCAGTCAAGCGCAGGAAAGTTTGGCGAGTTTGCGCGCGGAAGGGGCCGCGGCCGGCGGCATGGTCACGGCCATTGCCAACGGCAAGCAGGAAGTCTTGCAGGTTCGCATAGATAAAACCGCGGTCGATCCGAGCGACCTCGAGTTCTTGGAAGACTTGATCGTGGTCGCCGTGAATCAAGCGCTCGCGAATGCGCGCGAAATGGCGAGCACTCAAATGAGCAAAGCCGCAGGCGGCATGTTCGGCAATCTTACCGGCGGCTTGAAAATTCCCGGCCTTTAACGCAAGGCGGACGAGCCGGAACCTAATGGACACAAAATTAAAAGCACACAAAAATACTTTGTGTCCTTTCGTTTTTGTGTCCCGAAAAATTTTGCTTTTTTTTGCACTGACTCAACTCTTTAGAGATTAACGCGACGGCATGCAGTATTTATCCGGCACGGTTGAAACCGCGATCACTGAGCTTTCCAAGCTGCCCGGCATTGGCCGCAAAACCGCGCAGCGTTTGGTTTTTTATATGATGAAAATTCCGCGGCGCGAAGTGGATGATCTCGCCGCGGCTTTGGTGGCGCTCAAAGACAAAGTGCGTACTTGCTCGCAATGCTTCAATCTCACGGATTCCGACCCGTGTTTGATTTGCGCAAACGCGGGCCGCGAGCGTAGTTTGCTATGCGTGGTCGAAGAAGCGAATGACGTGCTGGCGCTGGAGAAGACCGGCGAGTTTCGCGGCTTGTATCACGTGCTCGGCGGTGTGCTCTCTCCGCTCGACGGCATCGGCCCTGACGATTTGCGCATCCGCGATTTGATGCTGCGTTTGCAAGGCGGCGTCTCCGAAGTCATTCTCGCCACCAATCCCAACACCGAAGGCGAGGCCACGGCGATCTATCTGTCGAATCTCATCAAGCCGCTGGGCATCAAGATCACCCGCATTGCGCGCGGCTTGCCCGTGGGCGGCGATTTGGAATTCACCGATGAAGTCACGCTCTCGCGCGCGTTGTCTGGACGGGTCGCATGGTAGGCGTGCGCGCGCGAGTGCATACGGCAAAACTCCGGTTTGCAAAGGGTGATCCGATAAGGAAAATTTCAAAGATTGTGTCGCATGGGAAAACTGCAGATATGTTTTCCCATGCGACCCCAATCCGATCACCGAGTCGCTCTCGTATTCAAAAGTAAGCGTGGTAAAGCAAAAATGTGGAGCCGAAAAGTCCTTTGGCATCGACCATAATAGATTCCTCCCTAGCTTCGTGAACGTTACAAACTAGGACGCGGTGAGCTGTATGAGCCTTCCGATCAAATTGACCATCTTGCGCATCGTGCTGACGCCCGTGGTGGTGGCCCTGCTCGGCGTCGAAACGCTTTATTTCCGCGTAGCCTCTTTGACGGTTTTCGTCATTGCGGCTCTGACGGATTGGTTCGACGGCCATCTC
>JABWAN010001039.1 GCA_013361015.1 Candidatus Zhuqueibacterota bacterium
CCCAATACCTCACCTTCCACGGTTTGTCGCGCCCGTTTTGGCGCCGCAGATCCGCCATCGGACTTTTGCCGTCGAAGGTGATGTACTCCACCCATTTTGACATTTCTTCGACGCTGCCGCTGCCTACATTGCCGCAAATGTAAGGCTCCGTGCCCAATTGCTCGCACAGATCAAAGTACTCATGCGTGCCGAAGCTGTTGTCTTCCGTCACACCGCCCCAGTGGGTGTTGATCATGGTCGGGCGTTGCGCGCGCGGGCCGATGCCATCTCTCCAATGGTATTCATCCGCGAAACACCCGCCCGGCCAGCGCAAGTTGGGAACTTGAATTTTTTTCAACGCCGCGACCACGTCGTTGCGAATGCCCCGTGTATTGGGGATGGGTGAATTCTCTCCAACCCAGAGGCCCTCATAAATTCCTCGGCCAAGATGCTCGCTGAACTGCCCATAGAGGTGGCGACTAATCGTGATCTTGCCGGAATCGGCATGCACGAGCAATTTGTTCTTTGTCAAATTTCTGTTGGTTTGACTAAAAGCCAGGCAGGGAACAATCGCCAGCAGAAGGAAAGCTCTTGCGGAAGTTTTCATCGGGTTTCTCCGAGGTTCGAAAATATCGGATGCGGCGCGATTCTGCAACGCTGCTTCGATTCTTTCAATTTCACTTCAACCCCAACGCCGCAACATATCCCGCATTCACGCGCGTGCGATCAAAGCGTACGTTCTCTAACAATGCCGCGAGCGCGGCGCGGCTGTGTGCAATCGGTGGACGATGCTGTTTGATTTTTTCGGGATCAAGATTGCGCACTTTTTCATAGGCGACGATTTCCTCCCAATGCGGCGGCTTTTCAAATGAACGAATGCAGCTCGTGGCCTCCATTTTTTTATAAGGCCAGAAGCACCAGCCGATGTCGTGCGTCTCCAAAAGCGTTCGGAACGTGGCGATCCACTCGTCCGTGTTCTCGCCGGATTCGCCGAGCCAGAGCGGAACGTTGTGCTGCGTGCGGTAGTCAATGTACTCTTGAATCTGCGCTTGTTCGGGCGGCGTCCAATACTTATGAAAAGTGTAAACGAGATTTTTGTCGAACGGCGGGCCGAAGACTTTGAAGTTCGAGTTCCATTGCGCGCCGCCGAGGAAGATCACGTGCTGCGGATCAATTTCGCGAATCGCTGCAACGAGGCGTTTGTAGAGCGGCTCCAATTGCGGGTTGAATTTTTCATAGCCTTCAAAGTGTGGAATCGGCTCATTGAGCAGATCGTAGCCGATCACCGTCGTGTCGTTGCGATAACGCGCCGCAAGTTTGCGCCACACTTCGACGAGGCGATCCTGGCATTCGGTGCTCTCGAACAGCCACGGGTGGCCCACACTGTCGTCGATGTTCGTTCCGGTTTGGCCGCACGGCGCGGCGTGCATATCGAGAATGACGAACAGGCCTTCGGCTTTGCTCCACGCGATGACGCTATCCAACAACGCAAAGCCTTCTTCCAGCCAAACTTGTGGATAATCTTCCGGCGTGAGCAGTTTGTAGTTGAACGGCACGCGCAGCGAGTTCAAGCCGATTTGTTTGAGGTAGCGAATGTCTTCCCGCGTGATATAGCGCGCCTGGAATTTTTTCCAGAATGCGTTCGCCTCCGCCGGGCCGACAAGTTCTTTGATGAGTTGTTGAATTTGCCACGGCGCAGTCGCAACTTCGAACTTGAACATGTAGCCTTCGGGCATGAGCCAATTGCCGAGGTTGAGGCCGCGCAGCAACAGCGGCTCGCCTTCGGGTGTGACGAGTTGATGACCCTCAACGCGCACGTAGCGAGCAGGTTGTGGGTTCTTCAACTCGCCACAACTGCAGAGGCAGAATGCTATCAGCATTACGTGCATTGCAGCAAGCAATAACGGCAAAACTCGCGAGTTCCGCATGGCATCGACCTTCAGCACTGATTTTCCACAGCTCTGGTTGCAGTTTCGTTTTTCTGCTTTTGCTTTTTGAAGCCCGCGCAGCGCTTTAAGCCGGCTCGGTGAATTAGCCACCTAGGTAAACAAACAAAGAAGACACGCAATAACGCGCAGCGACAAGCCATACAAAAGTGAGACGCGCTGCTGCAATGGTTTGCGAGGTGGAATGACACCAACTGCTCACAACCGATTCGACATCCCTTCGAGCTTGGGCGTGAGGCCGAGATGATAAAAGATGAACGCGTAAATATCCGCGGTGGACTCGATGGCTTTGGCCGTGCTGCTCGCGCCGTGGCCGGATTTGGTTTCGATGCGAATTAGCACGGGATTGTCGCCGCCGTGTTTCTCCTGCAAAGTTGCGGCGTATTTGAACGAGTGCGCGGGCACCACGCGATCATCGTGGTCGGCCGTGGTGATGAGTGTGGCCGGATATTTCACGCCG
>JABWAN010000049.1 GCA_013361015.1 Candidatus Zhuqueibacterota bacterium
GCACGCTGGCCCAGCGCCATTCCGCCTGCACAAACGCACTGCGCTGCTCACGTTCCGGGTTTTGCAGGTCCGTGCTGTGGATTTCGTTGTGCGCCAACTCCAGCCCATAAAGCAAATCCAATTGGCCGATTCGACTGCGATTGTGCATGATCAACTCGCGCGCATCGACACGATGCCGGCTTGCGATTGGAAAAAACGGATCGGGATTCACGTATTCTTGCACAAGCCGTTGCACGCTCGCTTGCGCGTTGAGATCAAGCCATTGTCCGCTTTGCGTTGAAAAAGCGAGGCCGGAAATTCTGTTGTCATCCACTTGCGCGGCCTCCGGTGTGGGAAAGCTGAGCGAGCCTGCGACCTCGCGATCGCCGTGAATGTCTTTATGAAAGGCCGACAAGCGCGTTTGTGAAGAAAATCCATAATCACTGCGCAGATAAAAATCCTCACGCGCAAAGGCATTGTTCTCCAAGCCGAATGCAGTTTTAACGCCAAGCGGATAGTCGCCCTCCGTATGCAATCTGCCATAGCCGGCAATTGCCGCTAGTTTCCCGAAACGCTGGCCGAGGCTAAAACGTGCCGCATTCGTGCCATAGCTTCCGAGCGTGTATTCTGCCCTCGGAGTGAACCGTTCCGGCGGCGGCAACGTGCGAATATGGATAACGCCACCCACCGCTTCGCTGCCATACTGTGCCGAAGCGCCACCGCGCACGACTTCGATTTTTTCCACGCTCAACGCCGGCAACAGATTGAAATCAACCCACCCGCCTTGCGGATTATTGAGGCGAAAACCGTCTTCGAGCACGAGCACTTGGCCTTCCGAGGCGCCGCGTAGTGTCACAGTTTTCAGGCCGCTCAATCCGCCGTATTCTTTGATGAACAAAGCCTGCGTCTGCGCAAGCACTTCACCGGCGTTTTGTGCCGTCGCGAAACGCGGCGTGTCCGCATGAAAAATTTCGCCGGCCGCAGGAATATCCGCAGCCGTTGCCGCATAACGCTTCGCGGTCACGGTCACCTCGCGAAAGAGCATGGTTGTGGGCAACAGTGCAATGGCTTGACTCGCGCGCACCTCCGCGACCGCAACACGGCGCGTTTGATAACCCATGAAACGCACAACGAGTGAATCAATCTCCGCTTTTGTGAAGAGATGAAACTCGCCGGCGCTGTTGGTGATCGTGCCGCGCCCACTTGCGGCGGAAACAACGCTTGCCTGCGCGAGCGGTGCGCCCGTGCTCGCGTCGATCACTTTGCCGCGCAGCGTTTCGGCGTTTTGCCCGCGCAACGCCGCACTCAAAACGCATGCGCTCAACAAAGCACTGCTCAAGAACTTTTGGAACATAACGCCTCCAATGAGGAAGAAAGTGGAGGAGAGCGCGAGGAGGGAGCTTCCAGCTTGATAAAACCCGGAAGGTTTAATCACGGCAGGCTGCAACACAAAACCTTCCCTCGAAGGCTCTCCTTTTGGAAGAAGGCTCGCATTGCTCGTCCTCTTTGCGAAGCTGAGGAATCTTCGCAAAGCCGGCGGCGCGAACCTTCCGGAGATTTTAACCACAGGCAGGTCTCCTGACTTGCAGCCCGGCTTTTAGCAGCTTCGCCTTCCCCTTCGAACAGAGTGGCGAAGCCTCCGGAATAACGCTGCTCACAGTTGCGGGGCAGTTGCCGACTTGCACGGCATTCCCTATTCTCTCCTGCTTGCCGAGGCTTCACCCTTATGAAGAGGCAAAACTTCACAAGGAGAATCGCGGGCAAACAGGAACACCCGTGTGGCATGAAGATAGAGAACCGCACCTGGAATCACAACACAAAATTTCGCCTTGCTCGTCCGTATGCTTTGGGTTATATTGCCTCCGCGTTTTTTTGAATACCTTCGTGTTGGAAAAATGAAAACGAGCACGCCATGACTACTGTTTTGCGTAAAGTTGTTCGTTCGCTCGCTTCGCTCCTTGTCGCGCTTGCCATACTTCAACTCACTTCCTGCTTGCAGCCGTTGCCTCCGGCCAAAACCATGTTTCAAGCGCAGCCCGAAGTGCGCGTCGGCTTGATTCTCGGGCGCTCCGTGATTCATCTGCAAACGCCCGAACCGTTCTCCGTGCACGATGCTGCGGGCACGGTGCTCGCGCAAAATGAACGTGGCATGAACTGGACGTTGCGTTTGGCGCCGGCAGAGCGCGGTGCTTCCAGACGCGCGTTGGAATTGACCAATGAGGAAACCAAAAAGAAGATCATTTTACCCAGCGGGTTTGAAATTCACACGGACCGCATCGGCGTGAAAGAATCCACCGCGGCGCAAGGCCAGAGCACATTACCCAGCTACGCCGGGCGCATGCGCTTCCTCCTCAAAAGCGATACGGCGATTGCAGTGATCAACATCTTGCCCGTGGAAAAATATCTTTCCGGTGTGGTGCCCGCAGAAATGAGTCCGAGCTTTCCTTTTGATGCGCTCAAAGCGCAAGCGATCGCCAGCCGCAGCGAGGTGCTTTATAAACTAGCGAAGCCATTGCCGAATCAAGGTTACGATATTTGCGCCGACATGGGTTGCCAAGTCTATGCGGGGCTTGGCCGCAAATCCAAAGTCGTCGATCGCGCTATTCGAGAAACCCAAGGGCTCGTGTTAAAAGTAGGCGAAGAAGTGGTGACTGCGCCGTATTCGAGTTCGTGCGGCGGGCATACGGAAAACAATGAAAGTGTGTGGGCCGGCAACGCGCGCTCACATTTGCGCGGCGTTTTTGATGGCAAAGGCTCGCCGGAGTTTGCCTCGCAGCTTGCGAACGAAGAAGCCGTGCGCAAATGGCTCGCTTCCGTGCCTCCGGCATATTGCTATATTGGTGCGGACGTGACGGCGCGCAGCTTGGAGTATGCACGCGGCTATTTTCGCTGGCAAGTTGAACGGACCGCGGATGATCTCGCTGCGCATCTCAAAAAAAAGACGGGCGAAAATTTCGGCGAGTTGCTCGATTTGCTGCCGCTCAAACGCGGCGCTTCGGGTCGCGTAACAAGACTGCGCGTGGCCGGTTCGAAAAAGAGTTTTGAAATCACCGGAGAACTGGCGATACGGCAGGCTCTCGCACCGCAAAGCTTGCCGAGTGCAATGTTCGTAATCGACAAAAGCGTGAGTTTGACGAACAGCGGTGCGACAAAATTCACTTTTCGCGGCGGCGGGCGCGGCCACGGCGTTGGCATGTGTCAAGTGGGCGCGGCGGTGATGGCGTTACGCGGCAAAGCGTATGACGCCATCGTTCGGCATTATTACACCGACGCGCGGCTAACGAGGGTATATTGAGTGAAGAGTTTCGAATAGCAAGCACCAGATTCCAAATAAGCTGCAAAAGCCGAGGTCATCGTTCTTCAGTTACACCTCCTGGCCCTCCGGCCTGTGAGGCAACACGGCACGGTGTTTTCTTTTTTTGTTTGTCGCTGCTCGTTCTTGAGTACCATCTCCGCGGGTTTACCGAGGGGGCTAGCGCACCGAGGTGACTTAAAGCGCTGCGCAGATTTCAAAAAGCAAAAGCCTGCACTATGACACATTACGATCGCGTGCTCATGCTCCCGGCTCCAAGCCACCTCGCGCGAAGAAACCACCTAGGAAAACAAACGGAGAACGCCCCTCGGTGAAGCAGCGACAGAGCATAAAAAAAACCAACCTAGCATTAAGCGATGAAACTCAGGGCCAGGCAGAAATGACCGCACTACGTTCGCCACCACTAACTGAGGCACGACCTGAGGTCCAATTTCAACTTGATCTTGGTGATTCGTTCTTTGTGATTTGGTTCGACCGTGCATCATCTTCTTTCTGCAAACGGGCTGTTTCTGTGGTAATCTTAAAAGTCTGAGACCCGCATACTCTTCCAATTTCAAATCAACCCTTATACTTCCAAGTTCAACAACGGGACGTCAGAATGCGAAAGAATTTCTGCAAGCCGCAACGTTGGTTGCCGTTGGTGCTCTTTGCGCTGGTAACGTGTGCATTTCTGCCCTGCTCTTTTGCTGGTCGGGGTTCTAAAGTCAAAAACGCAAAACCTACGCCCCCCTTCACCATTCCCGACAAAGTGGCGGGGCAAGGCTATGTTTATTTCGTGGCCATGGGCGATCAAGGTGAAGGCTCGCCCGAACAACGGAAAGTGGCGGAGTTGATCAATGCCAAAGCGCAAAAGGATTCCCTGGAATTCGTATTGTTGCTCGGCGATAATTTCTACAGCGATGGCGTGAGCGGCGTGAACGATCCGCAATGGCGCACGAAATTTGAAGACATGTACAACCTGCCCGGGTTGAATGTGCCATTCTATGCCGCGCTCGGCAATCACGATCACCACAAAAACAACGCGCGTTATCAGGTGGAGTACACCCAACGCAGCAAAAAATGGAAAATGCCTGCGCCGTTCTATACCTTCACGCAGAAAATAGATGCACAGAACGAGGTGCAGTTCTTCGCGTTGGACACGCAAATCATCGCCGAAACCAAACCCGACAAGACCTCGCAAATTCAGTGGCTGGAACAGGAGCTGCAAAACTCCAAAGCAAAATGGAAAATTGTATTCGGACATCATCCCGTGTTCTCTTACGGCGAGCACGGCAATGACCGTCGCATGGTCGAGCGGGTGCGGCCGCTTCTGGAGAAATATGAAGTCGACGCATATTTCTGCGGGCACGATCACGACCGGCAACTTATCGAGCCGGTGAATGGCGTATATTATATCATCTCCGGCACGGGCGCGAAAAGCCGCAGCACGATGTATGGCAAAAACACGATTTTTGCTGCGACCAACCTGGGGTATGTGTGGGTGCGTGTATCGCCGGAGGAGTTTCACGTGCAGTTCCTCGACGGCGCCGGCAAAATCGAATATGCGCACACTTGGACTAAAGGCAGCGTGGCCAAACGGTCTTATGAAGAGTTAATGCCGGTGGGCAAAGGCGGAAAAAGTTCAAAAAAAGCCAAGAAAGACCGCAAAGAAAGAACCCAAAGCAACAGGTGGTGGTAACTAAAGTGCGCTTCGTTCATTTTGCTGACACACATCTCGGCTTTTCGGATTTGTCCAAAGTCGAGGCTGCGACCGGCGTCAATCGCCGCGAACAGGATTTCTACGACGCGTGGTGGCATGCGATCAACGGCATCCTTGCATTGCGTCCGGATTTCGTGCTGCACGCGGGCGACCTTTTTCAATCACCGCGGCCGAATAACCGCGCGATTGCCGTGGCATTGGAAGGCTTGCACAAATTGAGCGCCGCAGGCATTCCCCTCATCATCATTGCCGGCAATCACTCCACCCCGCGTATTCGCGCCACCGGCAACATCTTCGAAGCCTTGAGTGTATTCCCGAACGTGCACGCCGCTTATCGTGGCGCGTATGAAAAATTTACGCTGACGGCGCGCGACGGCCGCGACCATTGCACGATCCACTGCATTCCGCATTGTTCGTTGAGCGAAGAACTGGAAAAAGCTTACGCAGCCGTGGAAAGCGATGCTTCCGCGCGGTGGAATATTCTCATGATGCATGGCGCGTGGCGCGCCGCCGGCAAAATCGACACACGCATGGGCGAGTTCAACGAACAGTTTCTCGAAGATCCCGAAGCGCGCCTCAACCTCACGTTCGACTACATCGCGCTTGGGCATTATCATCGTTATCTCGCCATCAACGAGCACACCTTCTACTCCGGTTCCACTGAACGCACGAGTTTCAACGAAGCGGGTTACACCTCCGGCTATATCATCGGCGATTTGCGCACGAAGAGCTGGCAATACGTCGCCATCCCCTCGCGGCCCATGGTGCGTTTGCGGCCGATCGAATGCCGCGGCAAATCGGCCGAAGAGATCATGCTGGAAGCGCAACAGCGCAGCAGCGATGATCTCGCCGGCGCGATGCTCACCCTGGAGTTGCGCAATCTCGCGCGCGAAATGTACTTGCAGCTCGATCTCACGGCGATTGATGCCGTGTTTGCGCACGTATTTCACCTCAACAAACAATTCACCTTCGCCACGCCGGCCTCCGCCGCTTCGCCCGAAGCGGGGGAACATCTTGGTATCGGCTCGTTGCGCGAAGAATTCTCGCGCTTCTTGCTGCAGCGCAGCAACGGCGTTCTGCCGCGTGCAGAATTGGAGCGGCTCGGCTGGCAATATCTCGCCGAAGCCGAAATTTTAGAACAAGAAGGATGATTCTCAAACATCTCCGTTTGCGCAATTTCCGCCGTTATGCCGAGCTTATGCTCGAATTTCCGGAAAACGTCATCGGCATTATCGGTCGCAACGGCGCGGGCAAATCGACGCTATTGGAAGCCATCGGATGGGCGCTCTATGGTTCATATGCGGCGCGCACCGAGAAGCCCCTCATGCGCCGCCAGCACGCTCCCGCGAGTGAGCCGTGTGAAGTCGAGCTGGCTTTTGCGATTGCCGGCGAGGACTATCGCGTGGTGCGTTCCATTCGCGGCGTGGCCGGCAATGTCGAGGCGGCGCTTTATCATGCCGGCCAGCCGGAGCCTATTGCCTTGCGGGAAACCGGAGTGAATGACGAAATCGCGCATGTGCTCGGCCTGGATCGCAAATCCTTCGAAGTCTCGATTTTCGCCAAGCAGAAAGAGCTTGCCGCGCTCAGCAGCCTCCCCGATGAAAAGCGCCAAAAACTCATCAGCCGCCTCATTGCATTGGAAGCCATCGACCTCGCCCGCCAGAAGGTTTCGGCCGAAGCGCTGCAAAAGCGCAAGTTCCTTGAGGGCGCGCGCGCTCATCAAGCTAATCTTGACGAGTTGCAGAAGCAATTGGATATGCAGCTAGGACGCTGTGAAGCTGCGCAGCAAACACTGCGTGCGCAACAGAATGAGGAACAGCGCGTGCATGTGGCATTGGAAAAAGCGCGAGCCCTATTGGAAGAAGAAACCCAGCGCCGCGATCGCTTCAATCGGCTCAATGCCGAGATGAATACTCTGCTCGGGCAATTGCACATCATGCGACAGCAATATCTCCAACAGGATGAGCAAAAGCGCGATCTGCTCGCGCAACAAGTCCGCATCGCCGAATTGCAGCCCATGCGCATGCAAGCGCTACAGCTCAAACAGGAAAAAGCAACGCTCGAAGTCGCACACCGGAAGGCACTGGCGTTGAAGGGCAAGCGCGAGATCGCGGAGAACCTCGCCAACCAAACTTTGGCATTGCAGGCCGATGTGGAAAATCTCAAGCAACAACTTGAGCCCTTGCGCACTCTGCCCGAGAAGGAGCAAGAAACGGAAAAGCGCTGGTTGCAGGCACAAAGCGAAGTGCAACAATATCGCGAAGAGGAGAAGCGCCTGCTCGCGATACTGAACAGTATTGAGACGCGCGGACGCGATTTGAAAGAGAAAAAGCAGCGGGTCTCGGAATTGGGCGCGGACAGCCCGTGCCCGGTTTGCACGCGACCTTTGCGTGAGCATTTTGCAACCGTGGTGGCGGAATTTGAAAGAACGCTCGCAGATTTGCGCGCCGAATATCAAAAGCATGTTCCTCAGAAAAAGGAAATTGCGGCCGAATTGCTCGCCGCGGAACAAGCCGAGGCCGCGTTGCAAAACGAGCGGCGGCGCTTGAGTGCGGAGCGTTCGCAGTTGCATGCACAACAAGAGCGCATGGCCACGCAACTCAAACGCCTTTCGGATTTACAGGCACAGGCGCTCGCGCTGCAGCGTGAAGTGCAAGAATCTGGCGTCGTGCCGATCGATGAAGCACGGCTGCGCGAAGTGGGCGCTGCATTGGAGTTGTTGGAAAAGAAAGTGCAGGAGTTGACGCATCTTGAGGGGCGAGTGGCAAGCCTTCCGGCTTTGGAAGCGCGGTTGGTGCAATTGCAGGATAAAGTTCGGCAACTCAATGCACGCCACCTCGAAGTGCACCAAGAGCTGGATAACCTGCAATATCACGAAGAAGTTTTTTCGAATCACAAACATGCGTTTGCGGAAACACAAGCCGCACATTCGCGCAGCCAGAAGCTGGTCGGCGATGCGCAGGCCGCGCTCGCCGCGGCAGAAGCCGACATGCGCCACCTTGAGCGCGCTTTGGAGCAGGCACGCGAACGCGCTGCGGCCATCGCACAAACGCAGCATGAAGTTAATCTGCTCGAAACGCTGCAGGAGTACTTCAAAGAGTTTCGCGTGGAATTGGCCGGCCGTTTGCGTCCTTTGATTGCCGCGCGCGCTTCGGAGATTTTGCGGCTGGCAACGAACGGCCGCTACACCCTGCTCGATCTCGATGAGTCGTATAACATTTTTCTCTATGATCAAAACCAGAGATTCGAATTGCAGCGTTTCTCCGGCGGCGAGCAAGATTTGTTAAACCTTTGCCTGCGCGTTGCGATTAGCCAGGTGATTGCGCAACGCTCCGGCCGGCCGCCATTGCAATTCATCGTGCTCGACGAAGTTTTCGGCTCGCAAGATGAAGAGCGCAAACTGCTCTTGCTTTCGACGCTGCAACATTTGACCAGCTATTTTCGCCAGGTGTTTTTGATCACGCACGAGCAATCAATCAAAGACAGCTTGCCGGTGGTGTTTGAAGTGGAAATGGTGGGAGAGTTGAGCGAAGTGAAGGTGAGATGAAGGCGTTCTTGTTTGTTGGCTAAATTCAATTGGGTAGTTGCTGAAGCCGCTTTCGGCACTGACTCTATTTGTATCATAGTTGCAATTGGTGCGTAAATTTTTATATTGGTAAAGAGTAAAATTATTGCTATTGAAAACACCTCAAAGGTTGGCAATGCTTACCAAAGTAAAGCCTTTTTATAAAACAGTTTTGGGGGCTTCATATTTAGGTGACAGTCTGAAACTGATTGGCCACCTTGCTGACGAAAGCATCAATCTGATATTGACTTCTCCTCCTTTTGCCCTAACAAGAAAAAAGGAATATGGGAATAAATCCTCGGAAGAATATGTAGACTGGTTTCTGAGTTTTGCCCGTCATTTCAAACGAGTCTTGACGAAAGACGGTTCTTTGGTGATTGATCTAGGAGGAGCGTATTTGCCGGGCCATCCCGTTCGAAGCATTTATCAATACGAATTGCTCACAAGGTTGTGCAAAGAAGTCGGATTTTTTTTGGCTCAGGAGTTTTTTCATTACAATCCCGCTAGATTGCCAGCTCCTGCTGAATGGGTTAACGTAAGAAGAATAAGAGTGAAAGATTCCGTTAACTTGGTTTTTTGGTTGTCTAAAACAGAATTCCCGAAGGCGGACAATAAAAAAATTTTGAAGCCCTATAGTGAAAGCATGAAAGTGTTACTCAAAAATGGCTACAAAGCCAAACTAAGACCAAGTGGCCACGACATTTCAGAGAATTTTAGTAGGGATAATGATGGAGCGATTCCCCCTAATTTATTGACTATTGCAAATACGGAGTCCAATAGTTCTTATTTGAAAAAATGCCGGGAGGCCGGTATCAAGCCACACCCAGCAAGATTTCCCGCCGAATTTGCAGAGTTTTTCATCAAATTTTTGACGGACGAACAAGATTGTGTTCTTGATCCTTTTGCCGGCTCAAACACTACCGGATATATTGCGGAAAGGCTTGAGCGCAGGTGGCTTGCATTCGAGCTGAGCGAAGAATATTTGCGCGGCAGCAAGTTAAGATTCGAGGAAGCTCCCAACCTTTTTTCACAATTCATCAGAGATGGCTCGGCATAAAAAACACGACTTGCTCGACATAGTTGTTCAATCCGTCAGAGATTGTAATTGGAACGTGCTTTATATGGGGGATATCCAGGAGCATCCTTTTCTACTCAGAGTATATCACGCCGACTCTGACAAGAGTCATTTGATCCGAATTTATATCTGGCATCTCACTCATGGTGGCGGAGCTAAAAGACCCGCGGATGAGTACCGAATCCAGATAACCGGCCTCAGACATTTCTTAAATCGTCCCGACGAAAAAACAGTTATTTTAGGTTGGTGGAACAAAGGCGAGGTTTTCGCAGGTTTTGATTTTGCCAAGCACATGGGCATTCTGGGTTCTTCGCCGTCGATACAAATCCGTGAAGCAGCTTTGCGTAAAGCTGCTATTAACGGTATTGCGACAGCAGACAAGGGCAACAACGAAATTGCTGTGGCTTTTCGGCCCGATTTCTTCATCCACTACATTGAGAATTTAGAGGAGATCCACAACTTTGGCGAGTCTTCCAGAGACTACGAAATTCTTGAAAAAATTTTGGACAACCCTGAGCGAGCAAGTGATGCTTTGATAGATAGAGTCAGCACTCGACGCAAAATTTCCATCGTGACCGTCAGCAAAAAGCTTCGTGAAGCTTCATTTCAAGCGCGAGTATTGACAGCTTATGGTTTTGAATGCGCGTTTTGTGGAATTCAAATGAAGTTGATCGATGCTGCTCATATCGTTCCGGTTAGCCTTCCCGACAGTTCTGATATCACTTCCAATGGCATTTCTTTGTGCCCTCTTCATCATCGTGCGTTTGACAAAGCGTTCGTTACTTTTGATGAAGAATATCGCATCAAGCTAAATGACAAGGAATTGGATAAGCTTAAAAATGCAGGTCGTGACGGCCAAATGGGCAGATTCCTTTCCGAACTGCGATCGCTCATCAAAGTGCCTCCCGATACAAGAGATCGACCCCGCCGTGATTTCATAGACCGAGCCAATAAATTTCGGGGATGGCCTTAACGAAAATGCGGCTACCAGGTGTGATACAGCGATGGTGAGTAGTAATGGAAGAACCGGAGCAAAAAGCATCGGCCAGTGGTGGGCACAACAGATGAAATCACACAAACTAGATTTCGATCTCCAACCCCTCATACCCCATCACGACCTCGAGGTCTTCACGGAGATAACGCACGTGTTCCTGCCGCATCGCCTCTTGTTTGAAAGCTTCTGTTTTATCCAAAATCTCGGTCCTCATCTCGTCGTTGTAAGTGGGATCGTGATGCGTTAGCACCAGCTTGGCGACGTTGGCCATGAGGCAGATTTCCACGCCGATAATCGACGAGCTATGGCCCCAGTCGATTTTTTGAAACAAATCCATCAACGTATATTGCGCATCAAAAACGAGCACTTCGGCGTTTTGATAGAACTCGACAAACGGCCGCAGGGATTCGGCGTCCAACTCTTTATACTCTGCATCCGTGGCAATCACTATGCTCTTGTCCGCTTCAGTAATGCGATAGGCAAAACTTCCACCGGGATGGTGGAGTGGCTTGCACTGAATGCGCAAATCATCGATCGTCACGACATCGTCTTCGCGCAGTTGTTGATAGGATATTTCTGCTTCCACCTCATCCAGCCGTATGGGAAAAGAGTGCGGGTGCATTTGCCGCTCCAAAGCTTCGCGCAGGTAGGGATGGCCGCCATAGATCTGCAATTTGTTGCCGACGACGAAAAGCGGCATGAAGAAGGGCAGGCCCATGATGTGATCCCAATGGCAATGCGTGAGAAAAATCGGCAGTGTTGCTTTGCCCTCGCCGGCAAGGCCGCGCATGAGTTCCCACCCCAGCCGGCGCGCGCCCGTACCCAGGTCTACAATCACACGCGTTCCGTGCTGAGAGAGAATTTCGAAACAAGTCGTATTCCCGCCGGTGGTGTGGGTAAGCGAGAACGGCAACTCCGCAATAAAGGCCTCAAGCTCGCGCTCCGTTTGCAAGCTACGTCCGTGTGCGCGCCGCAACACGTCTCGGATCTTATCCTGCAATTGCGCGCTGGACAACGGAATCGGCGTTGAGCCTTGCACGCCCCAGAAGCGAATCTTCATATTAAAACTCCTTCATGGCTTCAACACGCGTGGGCAAAATGGCAAACTCGCTGGACATGTCTACGATGTCAAACACGCGCCGCACTTGTGGCTGCAAAGCGCAGAAAACGATTTTGCCATGACGTTCCTGCAGCCGTTGCGCTGCCAAATAGAAGGTGCGCAAACCCGCGCTGCTGACGTATTCCAGAAACTCCGCGTCGATGAGAATCTTGTCCTGTCCGTCCGCGATACCTTCCAGCAAGCGTTCCTGAAAATCTTTGGAGGTGAAGGAATCTAACTTGCCGTGCAACTGCAGTATCCAGACCCCGTTTTCTTTACTGGCTCTTATTTCCATATGCGATTACTTTGCTCCGTATCAACTTGCATTGGGGCAGTAGAATTTTTCTCCACCAGCCGGCAGCACTTTTTGATGGTCAAAATATTTTTGCCTTCTTGGCGCAAGTAGTGATATTCATCCATCAATTCGCGCAGCAGTTTCAGACCGTATCCTCCCGCGGCTTTGCCGTTGCGAGAAGGCGCGTGCGCTTCCAACGGATTGAAATCTTCAGCGTCGTCTTCGATGCGGCTCGTTAATACGTTTTCGTGCAAACGGAACTCCACAGCAATATCATGCTCGGCTTCGTCGCGATAGCCGTATTTGAGCGTGTTGGTAATAATCTCTTCCACGGCCAGGCGGACGTGTAGCACATCTTCTCTGGCAATGGCGTGCATGGCGCCAAACTCCTCGAGCATGGCCATGAGCCGCTGCAGATCGTCAAGACGATTGTGAATTCTGGCGGCAAGATTTTTCTGCGGAAGATATTTGAGCGCGAGCACCGTCATGTCGTCGCTGGCAGGCGCACCACCGCTGAACTTTTTAACCTCCGACAGTGTATCTCGTGCAAGAACCTCGGCCGTGCCGTGCAAGCAGTTCTGCAAAAAAAGCTGCAGCCGAGGCTCGGAAAAAAGCTGGCCCTCGGTGTCAAGCGCCTCCGTGATGCCATCGGTATATAGGAATAAAGTTTCATACGCACGCAAAGTGATCGTATGCGAACGATACTGCGTGGCGCTCTTAACGCCCAGTGGCGAGGCGTGTAAGTGTTGCAGTGGCAGGACGCCACGCAGCGGAGAAAGTACGAAAGGCGGATTGTGTCCGGCGGTGCTATAAACAATTTCGCCGGTCTGCGTATCGAGTATACCGTAGAACAACGTGACAAACATGAGCACGTCATTCTCGCGGCAAAGCTCTTGATTGACGCGCGTCAAAACTTCTTCCGGCAAGCGGCCGTTGTTCGCATAGGTGCGCGTCATGTTCGTCACTGCGCGTACGAGCGCCCGGCTCACGGCCATGAAGAGCGAAGCCGGAATGCCCTTGCCCGACACGTCGCCGATGACGAAACAGAGATGCTTGTCATCAACCATGAAAAAGTCGTAGAAATCTCCGCCCACTTCGCGCGCCGGC
>JABWAN010001040.1 GCA_013361015.1 Candidatus Zhuqueibacterota bacterium
GATTTTAAATATGCTGCCGAGCATTATCATGAAGCGTGCCTTTGGCTCTTAGGTCCGGAAAGCTTCGCGCAGTTTGAAAAGTTGAAAGCAGAGCCTCCGGCGCGGGTGAATTGTTTATTGCCGGAAAGCGGCTACGCAATTCTCCGCGAGGGCTGGAAAAACAACGAGCACTATTTAATTTTTGATTGCGGCCCGCAAAGCCACGGCTTGTTCGCGGATGAAAACGTCTCGACAGCGCACGGCCATGCGGACCCGCTCAGTATTCTGCTGTGCGCACATGGCCAGCCGATGTTGATCGACGCCGGCATGCTGACTTACAACGGCGAGTTGGCGTGGCAGAATTATTTTCGCAGCGGCATGGCGCACAACACCGTGACGGTGGATGAACGCAGTGCCTGCCGCCTGGTCGGACGATTGGGCTATTCACACGTGCCCGAAGTGGCGCAAACCTTCGCGACGTTTCAACCGGATTTTGATTTCGTGGAAGCGACCTATAAAGGGTTTGGAAAAGACGTGCGCCATCGCCGCGCAGTTTTTCACCGCCACGGAGAATACTGGATGATCTTCGACAGCTTCGAAGGCGAAGGTGAGCACGTGTTGGATCGCTGGTTTCATTTCGCGCCGAATTGCCAACTGCACAATATCGGCGAGGGCGTGGTTGCGGCGTTGCCGCGTTTCGGCAGTCTGTTGCTTCGCGAATTGACCAGCAGTCCGTCGGAGCTTGAAATTTTCAAGGGCGGGGCACAGCCGGAGCAAGGCTGGCATGCACCGCAATACGGCATCAAACTACCCGCGCCGGTCTTGCGCTTGCGCACGCGCGCGGCGTTGCCGCAGCAGTTCTGCACGTTGTTATTGCCGTTCGGCGATAAGCCGCCTATACTCCAGCATGAGATCGATGGTGAATTCGGAACACATAAATCCGAGCCGTGTACGGTACGGCTCGCCACCGCGCACGGCAACGATTTGCTCGCGTGCAATTTCCCCGGAGAATTGCAAACGATGGGCGCGCTCACCACGGATGCGAAGCTGACCTTTCTCCATCGCGATTTGATTTCCGACAGCACGATTGTTTCCATGGTCTCAGGCACGCGTTTGAGCCTGAACGGTGTGGAAGTTTTTAGCACCGAGCGCGCAACCGATGCCAGAGTATTGTCGCGGGAAATTCCATGATCGAACCCTAAACGTTCAACTCGGGCATGGCCGTGGCTTAGTTTTTTTGAATGGGAAACGCCGGCATTCCGCGGCCAAACTGCGAAAAATATCTTTACACGCTACCTGCTTTGAATAGAAAATTCAAAATACTTCAAATTGGTCCCTATCCGCCGCCGGGCACGGGCTGGTCGATTCGCATCAAAATGTTGAAGAAGTACCTCGAACGCGCCGGCCACGCATGCGTGGTGTTGAACACGAACAAAAATCGCAAAGTAGCGAGCAAAGAATTCGTGCCGGTGCACGGGGCTTGGGATTACTTCACAAAGGTGGTGCGTTACTGCGCGCAAGGCTATCTCGTGCACATGCACATCAACGGCAAGTCCACCAAGAGTCCGATACTCGCGCTGATTGCAGAGTTCGTGAGTTTATGGTTTGGCAGGCGGGCCGTGCTCACTTTTCACGCGGGTGTGAAGCAGGATTATTTTCCCAAACAAAACAAGTTTTGGCTGGATGGCACTTTTCGCTTAATTTTTCTCTTGGCGAAAAAAATCGTGTGCAACAACGAAGAAGTCAAAGCGCTCATTGCGGAATACGGTATCAATCCGGAGAAGATCGTTCCCATTCCGGCATTCTGTTTGGAGTATTTAGAAGATAAAGCCGAGTTGCCGTCTGCGCTCGCGGATTTCATCCGCCGCCACCAACCCACGCTGTGCAGCTACATCTACATGCGCCATGATTTCAATTTGGATTTCGTGTTCGCTGCCATGCAACGTGTTTTGCAGCATTGGCCGCAGCTAGGTATTGTGTGGATGGGCGCCGATCGTGAGTCGCACGCATTGCAGCAGCGCTTGCGCGATGCGGGTTTGGCGCATTGCTCATACATTGCGGGCGATCTCGAGCACGGCGATTTTCTCGCGGTGCTGGAAGCGTGCGACGCATACGTGCGCACGCCGGTGGTCGACGGCGTTTCTTCGAGCGTGTTGGAAGCGTTGATGCTCGGCGCGACCGTAGTGGCGAGTGAAAACGGCTCGCGCCCCGACGGCGTCAAAACTTATATCGACGGCAATGTCGAATCGTTCGCACAAACGCTGTTGCATATTCCGATCTCGACAAACGGAAAGCCGGAGATCGATAAAACCGCACTCGCGCGGAAGTGGGGCGTGCGCGATACGCTGCGCGAAGAGATCGATTTGTTGTGCCGCGCGGTAGAGTGAGTGATGCAC
>JABWAN010001041.1 GCA_013361015.1 Candidatus Zhuqueibacterota bacterium
TGCGTTTTCTCGTGCGCAAGCATCGCGGCAAAATCATCAAGGGCACGGGCGACGGTTTCCTGATTGACTTCGATAGCGCGGTCGTAGCATTGCAATGCGCGGTGGAGGCGCAGCAACGCTTCTTGCGCTACAACGAAGGCAAAGCCGAGTCGGATCGCATTCTCGTGCGCATGAGTGTGAGCCTCGGTGAAGTGATGATCGTGGACGGCGACTTGTTCGGTGACGAAGTGAATATTGCCGCACGCATTCAACAATTGGCCGACCCCGGCGGCATATGCATCACGCGGGAAGTCTATGAGCGCGTCAAAAGCAAGCTCTCGCTTTTGACGGTCAGCATGGGCCCGCAGACTCTGAAGAATATCCGCCAATCGATCGAAATCTACAAAGTGCTCATCAAAGATCCCGACCAGGGCACGATCGCAGTTCCGGAACACGAGGTGGAAGAAGTTGCGCCCCGCCTGCCGTTGCCGGTCGAGTTGCCGGCGATCGCACCGCGGGCCAAGCCAATCGCCACTCCGATAAATATTGATGAAATGCCGCCGGTTCCCGCCCGGCGCGGAAATGCCGCAACGCGCTGGGTTGCGCGCCACTATGTGTCTGCACTCTCCTTTGCCGTGCTCGCCGTTTCTGCAATGCTCGCATTGAGTGGAGCGTGGGGCGACATAATTTCATGGCGCGCGAAAGAACCCGCTCAACAAGCAGCCCTCGTTAATACGCGTCCGCTTATGTCCAGCTTTGCAGATAAGAAATTGCTGGTGAGTTATTTCGAGAATCGCACGCAAGATACGCGCGACGAGTGGATGTGTGTCGGTCTCGCCGATATGTTGATCACCGAATTGGAGCGTAGCACGCCATTGCACGTGCTCGGCCGGCCTCAACTCAACGCCGCGTTGAGCACGTTAGGAATTCAAAAGGAACAAGCTATGAGCCTCACGCTGGCGCGCGCCGCGGCGCAGGCGACCGCCGCGGATTTCATGCTGTGCGGCGCCATTGCGCACGAAGGCAAACGCCTGCGCTTCGACGTGCAACTCTTCGAAGCTCGGACCGGCGAGTTGCTACTTGCCGACACGGAACAAGGCGAGAGCGTGTTTCAAATGATTGACCGGCTCGCGGAACGATTGCAGAAAAAACTCAAATGAACAAACCGGCAACTAACCGCGCTTGGTTGCCGGCCTCTCCCCTTGTGATTCATTGTTTGCCCCCCTTGCTTTTTTTTGTGTCATCGCTTACTTTGCCCCCGCTTTCTCAAACCCCGTCGTACCAGTTGATCACTTATCTTTCCTGCGCCAATGGAATATATCGCACACCTCGAAGCCCTTTTTCGCCAGTACACAGGAGTCTCTCCGCAAAGCCTCGATGAACTCAAAGCGCACGGTTCCGATCGCAAAATTTTTCGCATCACAAACGGCACGCGCACGTTGATTGGAATTTACAACGCCGACCGTGCGGAGAATCTCGCCTTTCTTTCTTTTTCAAAACACTTTCGCAAGTGGGGCTTGCCCGTGCCGGAAATCTACGCCGAGGATGTGGAGCGCGGCATTTACTTGGAAGAAGATTTGGGTGATACGACCCTCTTTGCGCTGCTGAGTGAAGCGCGCAAACAGCAAGGTTTTTCTGAAGACGCCGTTGCGCTTTATCGCAAAGTTGTGGCGGTGTTGCCGAAATTTCAAATTCAAGCCGGCAAGGATTTGGATTATTCCGTGTGCTATCCGCGCGCGCGCTTCGACCGGCAATCCATGATGTGGGATTTGAATTATTTCAAATATTATTTCCTCAAACTCGCCAAAATTACTTTCAATGAGCAAGCGCTGGAAGACGACTTTAATGTTTTCACCGACTTTCTGCTCGAAGCCGACCAGCATTATTTTCTCTATCGCGATTTTCAATCGCGCAATATCATGATTCGCGAGGGGGAGCCGTACTTTATCGACTATCAAGGCGGTCGCCGTGGCGCGCTGCACTACGATGTGGCCTCCCTCCTCTTCGACGCCAAAGCCGATATTCCCTTCGACGTGCGTGCGGAGCTGCTGCAACATTACTTCGAGGCCGTGGCCGATTTGATTCCAATCTCACACGACCAATTTCTCCGTCACTATTATGGCTATGTGCTCATTCGCATTTTGCAGGCCATGGGGGCATACGGCTTTCGCGGCTTTTATGAGCGCAAAACGCACTTCCTGCAAAGCGTGCCGTATGCCATTCGCAACCTGGAATTCGTGCTGCGCCACGCAGAATTTCCGGTGACCATGCCCGCGTTGATCGACGTGCTGCAGCGCATGGTGCGTTCGACGGCATTGCGCGAACTGGGCAACGTGCAGCTCAGTCTTACGGTGCGCATCCTGAGTTTTTCTTATAAAAACGGTTTGCCGCAA
>JABWAN010000050.1 GCA_013361015.1 Candidatus Zhuqueibacterota bacterium
AACATCATTGAAATCGGCCTTCTGTGTTTGTATCTGCGTGAAGAGCGCGCGCGCTTCCTGCCATTCTCCGCGCTTTTCGGCTTGCGTCGCTCGGTCGTATTGTGCTTGCAGCGCGAGGTTGCGTTCGGCAATCTGAATGAGATTTTTGAAATAGGTTTGGCTGGAAGCATCAATTCTCTGGCCGTCGCGCAATTCCTCCAAAGCGTCGGCAACACGATTTGCTTCGAACAGCAGCTTGCCCAACTCGAAGCTGGCCATGCTCCTCAGCTTTTTGTCCGTAATGTTCGCCTTTGCCTCGCGCAACATGCTTTCGGCTTCGGCCGCCTTCTTCTGCTTTTTGAGAGCCAGGGCCAGTTCGTAGAGCAGCCGGTTTCTTTGTTCGCTTGTAAAGCGGTTGGGTTTGAAGGAATTCGCTTTGCGGAGATATTGCTCCGTGCGCGGATAGTCCTGCAGTTGCTTATACACCATTCCGAGATTGTAATAAGCCTCCGCGAACGTGGAATCAATTTCAACGGCACGCTGATACGCCGCAGCTTTGCGTTGCAGATCGCGTTCTTCATTGCCGGTTTTAAAGAACGCCAAGGCCCGGCTGTTTTGCGATTGCGCCCACGCAGACGAAGCACACCACGCAGCCCACAGCAGCGCACATACGAAACCCACTCGTTTGAATATTTGGTTTGGCATCCGTTATCTCCTCTGGTGTGCAACCATGCTTCTTCGTGCGTTCAGTGGCGCACGCGGTTTTGCTCGGTTTTAAGGGCATTCTCCAACACTTCGATGGCATCCGAATCGGTGCGGCCCTCGGTGAGATAATGCTCCGCGACGATGGCGTTGATGCCTTCGCGGTTTTGAAAGGAAAGGTTCAACTGCAAAATGGTTTTGAAGATTTTCAGAGCTTGCGGATCGCGACGGCCCAATAAGAAGTAGAGATTGGCCAATGCGGGATAGAGCCGAGTGCGCTCGGGATGGCGCATGAGAATACGCTCATAAATTTCCGCGGCCGCTGCATAATCATTGCGCAGGAGAAAGTAACGCGCCCGCGTGAGGGGAGAAATTATGACAAAACCCAGCGCCGGCACGAGCAGAAGCGCGGCCAGCGTACCCGCGCTCGGCCAGGAAGAGGCGCTTTGTTCTGTTGCCGCCGAGGTCTGCACCGCCGCCGGCTTGAGTTGCTGGCGCGCATGCTCCAAACGCGTTTGCACGTCGCGATAGTTCGGCGACAGCAGTGCGAGCTTTTCGAACGTGATGACTGCCTGCATCCAAGCCGCGCTGTCGGCCGCACTCACTGCGGATTCATACAGGGAATCCAGTTGCACCGTTGCAGGCAAACTCGCCGATTGCGGCGTCGTCTTGCGGGACAGGCTCTGCGCAATCTCTTTCTGCAGGGCAACGGTGTTGCGATATTGCGGGTTGATCTTGCTGACCTTTGCGAAAGCCGTCATTGCGCCGCCAAAGTCACGGCGATTCATGGCGGCCACGCCCTCCGCGTAATAACGCGCTACGATCGTGTCTTTGCTTTCGCGGTCGAGCGCTTTCTGTGCTTCGGAGAGGCGGCTGCGTGCGTCTTTGTAACTCGCATCGAGCGCGAGAATCTTTTCAAACGACAGCGTCGCACGCGTCCAGTCGCGGGCTTTCATCGCGCTCTGCGCAATGGTGTATTCCTGCTCCAATGTCTCCGCCAATTGCTTCTTGGCAAGTTGTTGCTTCACATTCTCATACTTCGTCCGTGCTTCGAGCGGGCTACCCTCCAGCTTGAGCAGGCTTTCATAACTCGCCAAAGCCAGTGCCAAATTGCCGGCGCGCTCGTATTGTTGCGCCTGCTCGAACAACGTCGTAACGGTTTGCTTCTGCGAGCCGGTGCGCAACGCGGATTTCACTTCTGCGATTTGCTTGTCAACGTCCTTGAAACCCGAATTCTGCTCACGCACTTTCTCGAACCAGGCCAGTGCCTCGGAGAGATTGCCGCCCGTTTTCGCCTGCAGGCCGGCTTCGTAATTTTTCTGCAACTCGATTGCGGCGTCTGCCCGACGAATTAAGGTATCGGCTTCTTTGGTATCCTCTCCACTCACCGCACCCTTGCCTCGCAACGTAACGAGCACCTCCTCATAGCGCTCTTCTTCGAAATAATGCTGCGCCAATTCGATATTGATCTTGCTACGCATCGCCGGTTCTTGCGCCAAACCTTGTGCGCGGCCCAACGCCTCGGCGTAAGCCTTGGTCTTGCCCTGCCGTTTATAAGTGGCGGCCAGCTCGTAGGTCACCCGCAGTTTGGTCTCGGCATTCAGATTGGTCGGATCGGCATCAAGCGCACCCTGCAAGAATTTTTCCGCTCGCCCATAGTCCTGCGTTTGGCGATAAGCCAAACCGAGGTTGTAATAAGCCTCGACGAATTTGGGATCCAGCTCGACCGCCTTGGCATACGCCGCAATTTTCTTTTGCAGGTCCTTTTCTTTGAGGCCGAGCTCGAACCACCGCATGGCTTGTGCATTTTGTGAATCCACACCCAATGCACTGCCCACGCTGAAAACGAGCGCAAGGAGTGTGAACGGAGTGAAGTTTTGCAAAATCTTTCCCATGGGATTTCTCCTTCGTGGCAATACCTAAACGGGAATCCGTTTGCGCTGGGAACAGGCAGCTTGTTAGAGTAACTTGTGATGAGGGGGATTGCTTGTACCGTGGTCTAATAGCTTCACCATCGAGGAATTGCGGAAAACATGGCTTACACTTTTGAATGGCTCGGGAAGAAACAACTCCACGAACCTCACAACGCTGCCGTGGCTGTGTTTCTACCCCGATCTTGCAGGGCATGTGACCGTATCGCAATTGCAATGGCTAGCCTTCGCTTTCACAACACTCCCTTGCAGATAAACAAAACTCCACGTGCGAAAGACGCGGGCACTGAATCTGAGCATAATCGGGTTTGCCATTTTAGGTCTGCACAATCAAGATTCTATCCGAGGAGTTTCCGCTGAGTTGGAATGCGGCTCTTCTAAAAATAATCTGCCGGCAGCCCGCATACCGCAACACGCTCCTATTTCGTATCAATCCGCAAAATCTCTTTTACGCTGTTATCCAAAGCGCTCGCAGCAATGTAACCGATAGCGTGCGGATTGCCAGCCACGATCTTTTTCACGGCCTTGTCCGCAGGGCATTGCACCGGCGCGGAGGCCTGGCCGGAAAGGATAAGCTTGGTCCATTGGCTCCGCACTTGATTCAAAGTCTTGCCCAACACCAAATCGTAAAATTTTTTGCCCACGCCGGTTTCCGCCTGATCGACAACTTGAATCTTGTTGCCATTCGGCCACTTCAATCTATTGCCGGTGTAGATCGTTTTAATATCCGCCCTCTTAACGTCGTTGGAATCCAATTTTGCGGATTTCGATACGATGATGCTAATTTGAGCCTGCGCCAGATCATAATTTCCCACGCCGAGCATGAAACCGAGCAGCAACAGGGCAAACCGTTTCCGCGTTGCAAACCGTTTCTCCATAAGATGGATCTCCAAATTCTGTGTGAAAGTCCTATCCTTTTGACAGACGTCGTCTTGCTGCGTGCGTCTCGCGCACAGATCAAAAGACTTGGCCGAACAACAAGGAAACGTCACAACGGATTTCCCAGTAGTTCACATCCTCCCCGTTGAATTTGTAGAAGTGGAAACTTTGATCGAGCTTGGCTGCAACTTGCGGAATGGGGCGAAAGACAATGCCGACGGTGGACTTGTTGAACACGCCGTCATCCGCCACGCCGGCTTCATTATCGCCGCCGAACTTTTTCTTGGCAATCGTTTCGGGATTGCTGTAGTAATCCCATTGCACATACGGCGCAACTTCGCCGGCGCGAGTTTCCTGCGAAAAACCGGCGCGCACGTACCAAGTTTTTATGTCATACTTTGCAGAGACATTCACATTGCCGGCCTCCACGGCCGCGCCGGGATTATTGAGAAATCTCCGCAATTGGGCGGCGTTTGGAGCGGCGCCTGCAATCATCGCGACCACGGCCTCCGGATCACGTTTCGCATTATGGCTAGCGCGCCAGTATTCGGCTTGCAAAGTCAGCGCACCGGTTTTCGCCTCGAAATAGCCGCCGAGCACGGAGAATTTGTCGGCAGCCATCCACGGCAACACGCCGCTTTTCGGAGAGCCGTCTCCCACTACCACGTCCGAGGTGGTTGCGCCGCCCGAAAAGTAGCCCGAGAGGCCGAGGGTAAAATCACCGCCGCCGAATTTGTAGTTCACATCGTAACCAAGCGGAACGACGCCCTCCGCAGCGCCGCCTTCGCCGTTGTCCGTCGACACGCTATAGTTGAAAATGCCGGAGGGCGGGCTGATACTGCCATACAACATGAGCGCAGTAGTGCGGGAAATCATCAAGTGATCCGCATCGAACAACTCCGGCGGCTCGATGCCGTAATAAGTCGGCACCGCATCGAGAATTTCGTTGTACAAGCCGAACTTGCGATAAATCTTTCCCATGCGCAGATTGAGCGCGGCAGATGCGGAATACTCGCCCCAGAAATTACGCAAATCGACCGCCTCGCCGCCCGCACCATTAAGATTGATGAACGCTTTGCACTTGTTGCTGATTTGGTGTTGCAACAGCAAGTTGAAAGAAGGATAGAGAAATTCCGCGGGCGCATCCCGCTTGACAATATTCTTGCTTTCCAAACTCGGTTCGGCAAAAGTCTTTTCGAATCGTGTCGCGAAATAACCATAGATGCTTAGCTCGTTGAGCGTCAGTCCGGGAAGCGACATCTCGCCGAAACCGAATTCATCCTCCGAAGTCGTGTCGGCTGTCACGGCTTGGGGCGAAGCTTCTGTCGCCGCGGAAACCAAGGAAGTATCCGCAGCCTGGCTTGAGGATTTGCCGTTGCTCCAAGCCGGCGTGTTGATCCCGAATACCAATACCAACAAACCGATCATGCTCGCGCACAAAGACTTACCCATTGCCATAATCGTTCTCATTGCAAAACTCTCCTTGAATGAGGTGAAATCAAATCTGCTGCGTACGTCTGTATTGATATGAAGCGGGGCGAGTCAGAAACCTAAAGCATGCATGCCAGACGAGGGCGAAAATTTAGATAAAGAAGTCTGATGCGATGCTTGCGCTTTGCCATTTACACGCCTTCCCGGTTTTATGCAGAACCATGAGCATGAAGTTTTTCTAATATCCGGAACTTCCCATTGTGAGATTAAACCAGAAGCGTTACTTTACATTGTCGTGCGGTTGCATGTTTAAATCGAGAGGAGAGCTTATGGCACTCAGTCTTAACGGTGTCTTCCCGCCTGTGCCCACGCCGTTTGAAAACGGGCACTTTGCACCACATCGTTTGCGTCAAAATTTGAACTGCTGGAATGCCGCCGGCCTCGCCGGCTATGTCGTGCTCGGCTCGAACGGTGAAGCACCGCTGCTTAGTGATGCCGAGCGCTTGGAAGTGGTGCGCGTCGCCCGGAAAGAAATTCCCACGGACAAGCTGCTCATCGTCGGCACCGGCATGGAATCGACCGAAGCCACGCGTGTGCTCACAATGCGGGTGGCGGATTTGGGCGCGGAGGCCGCACTCGTAGTGAATCCGTTTTACTACCGGCAGAACTTGTCCCACGAGGCGTTGCGCCGTTTTTTCGAAACCGTGGCCGAAGCCTCGCCCATTCCGATTCTCATCTACAACGTGCCCAAATTCACGAACCTCAATCTGCCCGTGGAATTGGTGGCGGAGTTGGCAAAGCATCAAAACATAATCGGCATGAAAGACAGCGCCGGCAACCTTGCGCAACTGGTGGAACTGCGTGAGCAGACGCCGCGGGATTTTCAAATTCTCCTCGGCTCGGATGCCGTGTTCTTCGCGGGGTTGTTGCATGGCATGAACGGCGCGATTCTGGCAATTGCGAACCTCGTTCCGCGTGAGTGCGTTGCGCTGTTTAAGTTTGTGCAAGAAAAGAAGTGGGAAGAAGCAAAAGAATTGGCGGGAAGATTGGCGCCGCTGGGAAGGGTTATCGTCGCTCGTTATGGCATTCCCGGGCTGAAAGCTGCGCTGGACGAACTCGGCTACTACGGCGGTGAGCCGCGCCCGCCGCTGCTCGGGCTAGATGCGAAAGCGCGCGGAGAAATCCGTGCAGCACTGGTGCAGAGCCGCTGGGTTTGAGACAACGAAATTAGATGAAAAACTGAACGGGCCGCTTCTTCAGAAAAGAGAACGAGGTCTCCACTCTAAAGACAACGGCCCGTTGCTGCGTACGAAACTTTGTCGCCTGCTCACGCCCGGTGGCAAGATTAGTCTTGGCTGATTTCGTTCGAGTCAGGTGAAGTGGGATCGTTACCGTAATAGCTGTTTTGCACCGAGCTGTTGTCCCAAATCGGGGAATTGGGGTCATTGGCCTCGCCGGAATCATCGTATTCATCCGGATCGTCGGCGGCCTCGATTTCGAAATCGCTTTTGTAAGCTTTCATGTCTAGCTCACCCGTTTCATTCCTAAGGTTGTTCATGTATGCCTCCTGCATAGTGATTTGAGGGCGCTGCAGCTTGCGGCAACCCGAGATTGAAATGCTGAAAATTTACTGCCAACACGCAAAGAGTGCAGATGCACGTGGCACCGTTATTTTTCGTGTGGCCAGCAAGGATTGAAAGCACAGGCCAATGGAGTTTACAATAAGGCAAGCCGCCCGATTATAATCGACCCCATGGTCTTGTTCTACCCTAAACAAACCATCCTGTTCGTACCGACCAAAGAAAAAACTGCGGAAAAATTGTGCAGCAAAATTAAACCGAGGCGCAATCGGGTAGTGGAAAGGGTGGCATTTCAGAGGCGCAATTTTTCGTGGTAAACCGCTACGAGGGATTGAGAACAACGCCGTGAATCGTCCTTTTCACAAACGGCGGTGAAGATAAGCACGAGACATCGCCAAAGCAACAACCGTCGTGTTTCTTGACAGATTTTTAAAAAAGAAATGCTACGATCTCGCGACAATTGTTGCTTGCAAACAACACCCGCCAGCGCGCTGCCAGGTCTTTCAACTTTTGTCGTCCACAGCCGTCATGTCCAAAACTTTTTGCGTGCGCGCATCGACGGTAATGCGTTGCTCATTGCCGTTGTGCCCCACGACATTGAAACGGAAGACCATGCGTCCGCTCTCATCGCGCATGACTTTCCATTTGCGCACACTGCCCGGCACGGCTTGCAGAGCCGCATACTCGGCGGCGTCGCGATGGGACAAGCTCACTGGCTCCAGTACGCTTTCCTCCTTTGCCAGTGCCTCCTGGTATTCTTCCGTGGAATCCTTCACTTCGATGATGCGGCCGGTCGCAATGTCGATGAGCACCCGTTTGGCTTTAGATTCGTTTTGCACGAAAATTTTATACACCTGCCGGCCCAAATCGTTTTCCTGTGCTACACCAACGAGGTAGCCGTTCTGCAATTGCGTCACGGCCAATTGTTCCGCATCGTCGCGGGAAATAACCTTGTTGAGGTTGTCAGCTTCACAACCAAACACACTACACACGCAAATCAAGAACAGTCGCGTTTTGCTCCTGAAGATCCCTGCCATCATATTCATCCTCGCAAATATCGCGTAGTTGCATGGCGAACAAAATTGTCTCAATAACTACCTACAAGCGTTGCAGAATACTGAAAAAATCTTGCACGGATATTATATGGCAGGAGGTGGGCCGGTGGGCAGTATGAATTCTGCGAGAAAACGCTACAACCGGCAAACAACAGAAAGCGCGGAAAACATTCTTGCGAAGTGTTATCGTGGTGAAAATTTCTCAAACCCGAGGTTTCTTTTTGTTGTGCTTAAAAATGTAGACGCCGGTGCTGAACACTAACAACAGCATAACCAACCCACCCCCAGTAGCACTCCACATGACACGTGTCGCATTCTTGTAAAGCAGCGTGGGGTTCAGGCTTGCGGTTGAAATGATGCGCGCCTGCGGTTGACGATAGCGCTCTGGAAGGTTGGGAATTCCGTCGCCATCGCTATCCGGAAACGTGCGCACATAATCCAACAGCGCTTGCCATTCTTTCACCTCTTGCACGCCGGCCAGGTCGGGACGGGCATCAAGCAGTGCGTCTTTGAAATCGGCAAGCGGTTGGCCCAAGCTATCTTTGGGGACGATGCGGAGAAAGCCGTATGTAAAATCACCGATGAGTTTGATGAACGTCGCATTATAAATGTTGCAGCCCACTTGATACAGTCGCTGCTCCTCCGAAGCGAGCGCAAGCGGCGTGAAGGCTGCGGCCGTTGCAAGCTCGATTTCATAAACACGATCGAAGAGTACGCGATTAGGGTTGAAATAGAAGCGCAGCCCGGCTGGCTGCAAATAATAACTCGAACCCTTCCAAGGATAAACGCTGGTTAGCACCTCCAACGCCTTTTTGATTTCTGCCGCGGAGAGATAAAAACTCACGAGCGGATAGCCCGCGGAATCATCGGCCACGCCGATGCCCAGAGGCGCGACGCGAAAAATATCGGAAACCTGCAGCAGCCCCGAAACGCCGCGCTGCAGATTGTCACGCAGCAAACCGTTTGACTCCATCGCGATGACGGGCGTTTTCGTGAGGTTGGGTTGATACCGCGCGAGACTCCACTGAATCGCGTCGCTCACTAAATTGCCCAAGTTTGAGTTGTCCTCGCGAATGGTCAAATCAAAATCCGTCTCGGCAATAATTTGATCGAAAGCATAGCCGTGCGCCGCCAACACATTCTGATTGATGCTCTCCACATAACGCTGCACTTCCGCCTCTATCTCCGCATCCGCCGCGATACTGTCATTCACCGCATGCAAACGATAATTTTCTGCCACCACGCCTTGCGCTGTGATTTTCAAATCGAGTTTACCGACATAACCACCTTCGGAACCGGCTTGCAATATGTACGTACGGCCTGCGCGAATGGGTTTGGGCAGAGGCGTGTGCGAGTGCCCCCCGACAATCACGTCGATCTCCGGCACCGCCGCAGCTAACGCGACGTCTTCACCGGCCCATTCCGCACTGCCCTCGTTACGCCACACGCCGCCATGCGAAGCACAAATCAACACATCTACCTTCTCTGCTGACTTGAGAGTTTTCGCCACACGCTTCGCGGTTGCAATGGGGTCGGTGAAATGCAACGGTGCTGCGAAGGGCGAAACTTCCGCAGCATCTTTTCCGATCAAACCAAACACGCCGATTTTGAGACCGTTCTTCACGACGATGCGATACGGTTTCACCACGCCTTCCTTAAACAATTTTTCCAAACCGTCGTCGCGCGCATCCGAGGAGCTGAACGCCACGTTCGCAAGCAACATGGGTGGGAGCGCGTTGTGGCGTTTTGCCGTGCGAAGGATTTGCGCCAAGCCTTCCGGACGAAAATCGAACTCATGGTTGCCAAGCGTGATCGCATCATAGCCCAGCGCGTGCAGAATCCGCAACTCAGGCGCTTCCTCGCGCGCGAGGGTGTGAAACAGGGTGCCCATCAGAAAATCGCCGCCGTCAATCAGCACCGTGGTCTCCGGCGATTCTTGTTTAAGCGAACGAATGAGCGTGGCCATGCGCGCAATGCCGCCGATCGTGTGGTCGTCGCCCACGATCTCGGGCGTGTAATCGCGATTCGGCCCAAACGGCAAGAGCCGGGATTGCAGATCGTTCGTGTGAATGATGGTGAGTGTCTTCTCGTGTAATTGCGCGTAGAGGTGAGAGGTTCTGAAAAAAAGAAAGGAAGCGAGAAGAATACTTGCTAAGCGTCGCAAGGTTGCTCCATTGAATAAGAGGGTAAACGCCGGCGATAATTAGAACATTTTTTCAAATGGGGGGCTAGTCATTTTCTTGTTCCCTAACTCTGTGTGGGAACACAATTGCACGAGAAACTCTGTTTTAAGCTTCTTTGAAATAGCATTGCAATTGCACGGCCCCGCCCAAACTGGAGCATGGAACCGAGTAGAGGCCTGCTATTGCTGTGCAATCGCATACAGCGCTTTGAAGCTGCGCAAATAAATCACGCCGTTCGCAATCGCCAAAGAAGCGGACACACGTTCGGGGATGCTATTCGTGGCAATGATCTCAAATTTCTTTCCGGCTTTCACCACCGTTGTCGTGCCGTCGGCCGCGGTTAAATAAACCTTGCCGTCGGCATAAACCGGCGAAGCGCGATGCCGCATGTTGTGCGTGCGCTCCATGTAGTATTGTTGCCCGGTCTTCGCATCCACACACAGCAGCACACCGTTTTCGCGGCAGAGATAAACCAGGCCGTCATGAATCAACGGCGAAGGCACATCCGGCGTATTCTCTGCGAGCTTCCAATGAAACTGGGATTTATTGGAGGTAATGTCGCCGCTCGCGCCGGCGGGATTGATTCCCAACACCGGGCCGTTCTTTGCGGAAGGCGCAACGATGAGACCGGCGCTCGCCACCGGCGAAGCGACGAAGCGAAAAAAGGGATTATACACAAGACCGTTATTCAAACCGCCGCTGCGCCACAGCTCGCGGCCGTCTTTGAGATCGTGCGCCGTGATGACATCCGAGCCGTGCACGAGCAAAAATTCCTGCCCATTGAAACGATAAAGAAACGGCGTTGCATAGGAGTGCTGGCTCTCCATGTTGGCATCGCTTTTTCGCTCGTGTTTCCAAATTTCTTCGCCCGTCGTCTTGTCGAGCGCGAGCACGAGTTGCGCGCCGCTGTGCAACAGTTGCAGATACAGCCGGTCGCCTTCCAGCAACGGCGAAGACGACATGCCGTGATACAGATCGAACTTGTGGTAGCGCTCTTGCAGATCGAACTGCCACACTACGTTGCCTTCAAAATCGAAACACGTTAACAAGCCCGTGCCCAGCTTCGCCCACACGTGCCGGCCATCGGTTGAGGGCGAAGGTGAAGCTGCGTTGCTTTCATCACCGCGAATCTCGTAATTCCCCGTGCCCAAAGTTTTCTTCCAAAGCGTTGTGCCATTCGTATCGAGGCAAAGGAAGACTAACGCCTTTGCTTCTGTCGAAGACAGAAAGATGCGATCATTCCACACGATAGGCGTCGAAGGCGCCGGGCCGGACATTTCCGCGCGCCATTTGATATTCTGCGAAGCGCTCCACTGCGCGGGCAGGCCGGTTTCCGTGCTTGTGCCGTCGTTGACCGGGCCGCGCCAACGCGGCCAGTTTTCTGCAACGCTGGTGTGAGCTGCAAAGAGTAAAACGGTGACGCAAAACAGCGGTGGCAAACAGCTTCTCCGCATGATTGGCTCCCTTCCAATTTTCTTCATCGCAAAAACGAATGCCCACCAAACACACGAAAGGTACTAAAGAGTCTTTCGTGTCTTCTTGTGTGCTTGGTGGGCATACGCACGATTGAAAGCATTTGTGTCGAGTTAGAGTTTATATCCGAACCTGCGCAACATGGCCTTGCGCTCGGCAATCTCTTTTTCGCTTTCAACGCCAAGGGGCGAGCCGCCATCAATCACACCGAGAATGCCGCGGCCTTGCGCACTCTCGGCAACCACCACCTGCGTGGGATTGGCAGTCGCACAAAAGATGCGGCACACTTCCGGAACATTGCGCACGGCGTTCAACACGTTGACAGGATAAACATTGCCGAGGAAAATAATAAAGCTATGTCCGGCGCCGATCGCTTGCGCATTTTTCCTGGCAAGCGCGAGGCATTGCTCGTCCGTTCCGCTCCAACGCACCAAACACGGACCACTCGCCTCGCAAAACGCCAAACCGAATTTGATGCCCGGTACTGCGCCCGCCAAAGCTTCGTGCAGATCTTCGACGGTTTTGATGAAATGGCTTTGCCCGAGAATGAAGTTCATGTCTTCGGGCTTTTCAATCAACACGAGTTTGAGATCTTTGAGTTGCATGGTTGTCCTCTTTAGTATTGCACTGAAAAGTCTTCCTCTGACACAGATTGGAGTCTGCGCCACTAAACAATAGAAAGATGGCACACGCAAACGAAACAAGACACAGAATTTTTCAGTGTGCTGTTCCGTTTCTGTGTCCGGCTTTTGCTTTAGAGAGCCGAGTGCGGTACCCGGTACTCGGAACGACGACTCAAAATTTGGGGATAGGTTCTTGACTTGGTCAAGAATTCAAAATCGTCAAGCTGAAATGAGCACAAAGTAGGATTTCTTCAACCAATTCTGCTTTGCCGCGCCTCCGCAATCCACTTCAACACTTGGCGCACGCTCGCGCTCATCGCAGTAAAATCGCCGGCCTGCACCAGCTCTTTGCTAATGAGATTGCTGCCCATGCCCAAACACGCGGTGCCGGCTTTGATCCACGCTTCCACACTCTCTTTCGTGGATTCGACGCCGCCGGTCGGCATGATGCGCGTCCACGGCATCGGGCCGAGCACCGCTTTTACAAAGGCCGGCCCTCCGACTTGCGCACCGGGAAAAATCTTAACGATCTCCACGCCCCACTCTTCGGCAGCAGAAATTTCGCTCACGCTGCCGCAGCCGGGTGAATACGCGATTTTTCTGCGATTGCACAGCTTCGCGACTTCAACATTCAGTACCGGCCCAACCACGAAATGCGCGCCGTGAGCAATGAAGAGCGCAGCAGTGGGCGCATCGACAATCGAGCCGACGCCGAAAATGAGACCTGGAAATTGCGCCGCAATCAGCTCGGAAAGTTGCGCAAACACGGATAGCGCGCGTTCGCCACGATTGGTAAATTCCAGCACGCGCGCGCCGCCTTCATAGCAAGCCGCGACGATCTTCTTCGCAACTTCGAATTCGCCTTCATAAAACACCGGCACCAAGCCGCCGTTGAGCATGGTGTTCAAAACGGACAAACGATCATATCGCGCCATTACTCTCTCCGAAAAACATTTCTCGCTGCGCGCGCAATCATGCTTTGTGAAGTCCACAAAACTCATACGGCGCAACTAGTATTTGAATACTTTTCCTCCCGCCAAAACTTCCTGCTTCGCTGCATCAAAAGTTGCGCGATGTCCCGTGCGCAAAGCTGCGGTCGTCATGATCCCCGCGATGGCATGATTGTATCCGGCCTCCACGCTGGCATTGGGAGTTTTACGGCTGCGCACGCACTCCATCCAATTGCGCATGTGCGCCGAAGTCATTTCCTCCACGCCGGTATTGGCCGAAGTCACAACGGCCGCTTCG
>JABWAN010000051.1 GCA_013361015.1 Candidatus Zhuqueibacterota bacterium
GCTTCGCGCTTCATCTGCAGCAACAAGAGCACGGCTTCTTCATACAGCTCCGACTTGTCGTCGATGAAGCCGCTGCGATATTCTTCTATTTTGATTTTGGCGCTCAAGCTTTCGAGGCAGTTGAGCGCGCGCTCATAAAAATCCCACGCGGCCTCCAGAGCACCCTCCGGCCGCGCCAAGGCGCCCAATTTCCACAAGCAGCGCCACTGCAATTCATCAAGATGAGTCTGCTCGGCCTTGCGCAGTGCTTCCGTGAAAGCCAAACGCGCCGCAGTCTTGTTGTTCCGATTCCAAGCCACCATGCCTTTCGTAAAATATATTTTCGCAAGCGCGCGTTGATCCTGCAAACGCACAGCGAGTGTTTCCGCGTGCGTGAGTTGGAATTGTGCGGAATCCGGCTGCGCGAGCGTTTGAAAAACCTGGCCGAGATTGAGATAATCGTACAACAAGCCGCGCTCTACAACAAGTTGCGCATCCAAACGCAGGGCTTGCCTGAAACTCGCGAGCGCTTGTTCGTTTTGCCCGCTTTGAACATAGACCTGCCCCAGGTTCTTTTGGATTGTGGCCTGCTCGCGTTGCGCTTCCTCCTCCTGCGTCTCTTCCCATTCCAAGGCAATTTGCAGAGCCTGCTTTTGCGCTGCGAGACTGCGTTCGAAATCGCCGAGGCTGAGCCAAATCAAGCCGAGCGCCGTTTGTCCGCGAATTTGCAGAGCTTCATCTTGCGAGGGCGCGGCGAGTTTGAGCGCGCGCTGTTGATGCAACAACGCTTGTTGATAGTCAGCATTCAGCCAGTGCGTCTCTGCGACAAACTGTTCTGCGCGGCAAAGATTGGCCGTGTCTGCCAGAGCAGAAAAAATTTCCAGCGCTGCATAATGCAGTTTCAGCGCTTGGCGATATGCCGTGAGACGACTAAACACGACGCCCAAGAGTTGCTTGGCGATCGCCAGCGCGCGCTGTTCCGGCGCCGTTAAAACACTCACGCCGCGCGCATTTTGAAAAGAAGCAATCGCCGGCTCAAGATAATTCAATGCACTATTGTAGTGGTCGTTTTCCAAGGCCAGCTTGCCGAGAAAGGTTTCGACTTGCAAGCGCGGGAGCACTTGCTGCAGTTTCGCCAAAATGCGCGCCGCAGTTTCCGCCTCCGCAATCGCCGGAGCATAGGCTTTCGCCGCTTGATGAATTTGCGCAAGACGATAATGTGAACCGCTCGCGGCCAGGGCGTTGTTGCTACGCTCCGCCAGCGCGAGAAATTGCCGTTCAGCATTTTCCGCCGCGGCATAGTCCTGCAAACGCAGCCGCCAGATGGAAAGATTTTGATAACTCTGCGCCGCGCGTTTGGAATCATTCGCGGCCAGCGCCTCTGCAAGCAATGCGGTTTCAATCTCACACGCAGTCGCGAAATCATTGCCGGAAATCGCGCTGGCTTTAATCAACAAACGCAAGCGCTGTTGCGCCTCTTCCTGTCCAAGCTGTTTGGCCATGGTAAGCGCAGAGCGATAGTGCCGCACCGCGGTCTCGAACTCGCCGAGTTCTTGCGCGCCGTTGCCTTTCGCCACGTTCTCCCTAAAATACCGCTGCGCGAAAACATTCTTTTCTTCGTCGGACATGCCGGGGAATCCCATCAACTCAAACGCCGCCCAGTCGTGCGATTCCGGATGGTGTGTGCGCGCTGCAAGCTGCGCTGCGCGAAAAGCGGCCGTGAGAGAATTGTTGGCCAGGCCCGCATAGAATTGCGCAAAAAAAGTATTCCGCACTTCGGTTGCGACTTCCCATTGGCACACGACGAGCGAGGGCACGCCGGCATAAAACAAACTGCGCTGCAACGCGATCATCTCTTCGCCGGTTTGCCCGAGTTCGTAAGGAAACGAAGTATTTTCCAGCGCCAATACGCTGGCGTGCAAATCCGTTTCGAAGAGGCGATAGAGCGGAAAACTCGCGGTGGCCACGCGCTTGTCGTCCGTGAAGCGCAGCACAAAGCCGGAGTCCAACGGGCGCGCCGGTTGAATGACGAAGCGCGACTGCAAATGCAATAGACCCGCGGCCTGCACTTGTTGATACGAAGCCGTGCCAATCCGCCAATCCGTACCCGCTAATGTCTGCGTTTTGACGGTCGCGAGGTTTTCTGCAAACACCGGCGGCGAGGTTCCCGCATCTTGCACAATCAACAAATTCTCCGCGTTCAGACTTTTGTGGTACGCGGCGAATTGCAAAGCCTGCAAGCTCGCGGCGTAAACCAGCGTGAATTGTTGCGCGAGCACGGCGTCATGATAAGGCAATGCCGCAAAAGGCAAATAGTGCAACGCATCATCCGGCACGATGAGAAGATGCGAGTACTCCTCCAAATTCTGCAACGGTCCAAGCAACAAAGCAGAAAGCGCCTGCGCTTGCGAAAGATTTTCAGCATGAGGCGTGCGCCACAACTCCCTCACTCGCGCAATTTCCTGGCGCAGGCGCGGTCGCGCATATGGCACACAAACTTGCTCAATGCGGTCACGTGCAATGAGCCAGATGAGAATTTCATTTTCCGCCACGAAATATTTGAGCAGTGCGGTTCCGGCCGGCAACGAATCGCGCAACGCGAGCACGTTCACACTTTGTACGCTGAAGAAGCTGGCCAATTCCGGAGCTTCTGCGAGCGCTTTGCGAACCAGGCTTTGATACTCCTCTTCCGCGCGCTGCAACGCCGTGCGCACGCGCGCCAGCTCTTTCGGCCGCGGCGGCTCTTCGGCTTGCAGTTTAAGCAGCTCGCCGCGCAGATTACTTAGAAGCCGCCGAAGAAAGGCAGCTTCTCCGCCGCTGCCGCCCCAGATCAGGCGATGCCGCTCCTCTTTTGGCAGGATGTAGCGTGTTGCAATAAGATTGATAAAGTGGCGCGCTTGTTTGCGCTCTGCCAGCGTGAGCGCCTCGCGCTGAAAACCTTCATCTTGCTCGCCCAGCTTGGCGAGCAGGGAGATGGCGTTTTCATACAGCTCACTTTGCTCATTGCTTTCGGAGAGGCGCTGCTCGATATCCTCGGGGTTCTCCGGCCAGCCTTCCAACAGCGCAATGGCGTGGCGATACCAATCCAATGCGCTCTTCTCTCCCAAACTTTGCTCTCCGCTAAAATGCGTGAGCGTGCCGAGTGCGTTTTCAATGCGCCAGGTGAGATCGGTGTAGTTGTTCGCCACGCACAGCTCGTGCGCGGCCTGCAGATGGGAAAACGCGGCGGGGAAGTCTTGCGCGAGCGCAAGCAAGTTTGCAAGATTACGGCGTACGACGATTTCTTCCCGCGACAAGCGCTGCATGCGCGCGAGCGCGAGCGCGGAATCATACGCGGCGCGCGCTTCCGCCCAATATTGTAGCGCCTGCCAGGAACGTTGCAGTTCCTGGCGCAAAACGGAATGCTCGTTATTGCGCTGCGCTTCAGATTGTGCACGGCCATTTGCCTCGGTGGCTTCCGGCCAGGAATGCTCCGCGTTGTAATAAGCGAGATTGCCCAAAAGATTCAACACCGCCAACCGTTGCCGTGGCGCTTGCACTGCAATTTGCGTCAGCGCCGCGCGCGAAAGCTGCAGCAGAGAATCGACGGCGCCAATGGTGGTGGGGATGTCGACATCGCCCGAATAGGTGCGCAACAACGCGAGATTGCCGAGATTGATGAGGTTGATCACCGCCCCGCCTTCGAAATTCTGTTTGGCGCAAATTTGAAACGAGCGTTTGAAATGCTCGTCGGCGCGCGCATAGTCTTTTAAATTATACCAAAGATTGCCGAGTTGATTCAGTGCGATGGCCTCGCCCTTGCGATCTTTGCGCTGCCGAAAACTCGTTAACTTTTCCTGCAGCGCAGCAATCGCTTCTTCGAACTCTTTGCGCGAAGCGTGGCTTTCTTCGAGAATGCTAAAAACAAATTCGCGCTCTTGCTCAAACGTCAAACCTTCGGCGCTGGATTCTTCCCCGGTCGGCGCAAGCGTGTGCCAAAATACGGGCAAGCCGAGCAGCTTGATCATGAGCTTGCTCTTTTGCGGCTGGGGAAAAGCGCCGCCGCCGTGTTCGGCGAGCAGTGTCAACGAACGCGTGCCGCGCTCGATGGCGTCATCGTTCTCCGAAAGTTTTTGATGATTGTAAGCGACGTTGCGCCACGCGAGTGCAATGTTGTCCTCGCGATTCTCGCGGCGGCTGGCGTTGATGAATTCGCGAAAGTACTCGTTGGAGGTGTTGTAATCGCCGCTGGTTTGATAGACCAAAGCCAGCCGTTGGAGATTGCGCAATTCTCCGTCAACATCGCGCAACAAACGATAGCGCGCAATCGCCTCGCGCAAATACGGCACGGCTTCTTGATACTTCCCGCAGGACCAGCCGGTTTGCCCAATGCGCTCCGAGATGACCGCGCGCTGCTGTGGCGAAGCAAACGTGCTGTCACAGCGCATCTTGATTTGATAATAGCGGTACGCGTTTTCAAAACCGAACTCGCCCAGGTTGTAATAATTGTTGGCAAGATTGAGTGCAAGCTGCGCTTCGCGTTGCGGCTCGAGGATTTCATCGTTCAACGCAATCGCCATGGTCAGAACTTCGATGGCGCGTTCATACCAGCGCACCGGCAGCTTGGGCGGACGAAAAGTGAGCGTGCGGCGCAAATTGTCCAAAAAGCCCGGCAATGCAAATGCAATCTTTTCGAAAAAACCTTTCTTGCGGTCGCGCTCCTTCTGCTCCAATTTTTCGATGGCTTCGTAATTGAAGCCCAGCGTGAGATACGCGGGCACGAGCCGGTAATTCATGCCAAGGGCGGCTTCGATCAACACGGCGGAATGGCGCAGCGTCTTAGCGTCATTCTCGCCTTTATAAGAATACGCCAAGCCCAAGGCATAAAGCGCAACTTCATCGCGCGGAGCGGCCGTGGTCAATTTCGTGTATTCGTCAACGGCTTCGTCAATCTGCCCGAGCGCGTTCATGGTTTCGAGATAGCCGCGATGCGCTTCGACCTCGTGCGGATCATAGCGCCGCGCCTCGGAAAAAACGGTGCGCGCTAATTCGAAATCACGGCCACGCAACAACACACGGCCGCGGCGTAAAGCCGCGAGCGTAAGCTCGCGCCGGGCCGCTTGCAAAGCCGGCGCTTCCGGCGGGCCGCCATACTCTTTTGCAATTTGTGGATAAAACTGTTCGGCCGCGGGAAAATCGTTCTGCGCTATTTGCAGGCGCAACAACCGTAGCATGGCCTCGCCGCGAAGATTTCGCAGATAATCGTCGTTTTGGCTGGCCAGCGCACGGATCAAGCTGTGCCATTCGTTCTCCGCCAGTTTGTTCTCGCCCTCGCGTTGCAGGCGTTCGGCCATGCGAAAGCGCGCGCTCAACGCGATTTCCGGAATCTGATACTTCTGCAGCAAACGTTGATAGGCCGCGAGCGTGTCGGCTGTCCTCGCCAAAACCGGAGCCGCATCCAAGAGGCGATTGACGGACGACACCCGCCACTCCAGTTGCTCGCGATATTGCATAATGATTTCCACACACCGCGCTTCCGCAGCCTCATTGCGCTCGAGTTGCAATAGAATATCCACGGCGTGGGTCATGGCTGGATAGCAAACCTCGCGCACTTGTGGAAACTGTTGCGGGAGGCTTAGAAAAACCTGCAACGCGCTTTCGGCTTGTCCCTGCTTCTGCAAAGCGAGACCGGTTTCGAGGCTGCACTGCGCTTGCACCGCGGGCCAGTTGGGATAACGCTTGCGCAAAACCGCGTAACGCTCCACGTTGCCATCCAACTTTGCCAACTCAAGCTCGGCCAGTCCTGCGCCTTCGAAATTGCCGACGTAATAGAGCACGACATTGTTAAAACTCTTGCGGGCGAGCGCCACTTCGCCCAATTGCAAATAACGCCGTCCCATTTCCACGCCGGCGAGCGCGAGCCAGTGCGAAGAATCGGGAAAATGATAGCGCAATGCAGAATACGCCAGCAAAGCGGTTTCGTGGTCGCCAAGCTTCTGCGCATTTTTAAAAGCTGTTTGTGGAGAATTGAAACGCGGAAGCGGCCCGGTTTCTGGCATGCGCCATATGTCGAGATTGCCGTAGTGATCCGCGGCATAATAGATTGCGCCGTCACTGCCCCACCAAGGAAACAACGCGCCTTCGGAATCCGGCGTGATCTGTAGTCCGCGCGAGAGTTGTTCGAGATTGCCCGAAGCAAAATCTAGCGGAATGATATAAAGCCGCGAGCGGCGCGCAGCCGTGGCAACCGAGAAAGCCGCGCTTTCATTGCGCTGCACGAGAACGTTTTTGCCATCACGCGACCAAGTGGGATAACTGTTATTGCCCTCGAACGTCACTTGCCGGCGCAAGTAATCCGCCTGTGCAGTATCCGCGCTGATGACGAAGATTTGATGCTCTTCAGACTCCGCCGTGCGGCACGCAATGGCCAGCTCATTACCAGCGGGCGACCACGCCGGCTGTGTGCCGCCGCGCGTGGTCAACTGATAACTCTTGCCGGTCTTAATTTCACAAAGCCAGATTTGCTCCTGGCCTTGCATGCCAACACTGAAGGCAATCTTTTTGCCGTCGGGAGAGAATTGCGGGAATGCTTCGCGCTGAAAATTTTCGGTGAGCCGTTTGAGTTTGCCGGGCGCAAACCCGCCTTCACGCACTTGGAGATTGAGCAAATAGAGGTCGCCGCCGGCATCATCGCGGCGCGAAACAAAGACGATGGACTTGCCCTCCGGCGACCAAGCCGGGCTGTAATCATCGCTGGTATTGGTCGTAAGCAAACTCGGCAGTCCACCCGCCGCAGGCCGCACCCAGATATCGTAGTTTCCGTTTTGCCGCGAAACGTATGCGAGCCACTTGCCGTCCGCAGAGAGCGCCGGCATGAGGTCGGCTTCCGGGTGCGTAGTGAGTGGGAAGGGGGAGATTAAAAAAGTTTGTTCGGTTGTGGAGCGCTCGCCTTCTGCCCATGCGGTTGCCGGCGCATGAACGAAAACGAGAAAAATATAAGGTAGGAGAGCACGTAACAGAAATTTGAACGGAGAAAGCACAGCCATGAGCTTTTCAGATGGAATTATCTAAGGCAAAGTATAACTATCCTTAGAGGCTTGAGCATCCTTTGTCGCAGTGCAAACTGTTCAAACCAGATATGCGCAGCCACACCAAACCGTGTGTGACGACGATTGCTACTCGTTTCAACTTGTGCTCGCGCAAAAAGTATAGGCGCTCGCCGCGAATCATCATTTCCATCAACATGGGAACTAGGTTTTGTTGAGCAAATCCACGCGGGCTTGATATTGCCTCTTCATTTCGCGCGCATTACACGACTGCGGCTGATGGCGTGGCGCTCCATGTCGATCACTAGCCGAAAATCCTGCAAGACATGTGTGCCTACAATCGGCTCGGAATTTGGCGGACCGATGACAACGTTACCTGCAATCCTTTCCCCTCCAAAATCGAAAAAGCATGAGCCATATGGAAACTCTTTGACGTTACCATCGGCTAGTTCTAATTCGATGCTCCCGATTGGATCAATGCCCAACTCTTCCGCAACTTTTTGAGGCACCCAAGCGCGTGAGGCGCCGGTATCCACCAAGAAAGCAATTTCTTTTTGCCGATCTAAATCATGTAGGTTGGCGACGGTCAGTTCCAAATAAATTTCACCCATAAGCATCTCCTTTCTCGTGCAGAGGTCTGCCAAATAATAATCAGCGCTAGCCAGCAATGCAAGCGATTTTCCGAAAGCAAATGTTTGTAATGAAACCGTGGAAAGGGTGAGAACAAGAAACGGGGCGATGAAGGCAGAACGAGAAAGGGCAAAACGATTTCCAATCATTTTGCCCAAAATGCGCTTGCGAGGTTTTGCGCTGCTTCTTTGGAATGCCTTTTCCGTGAAACTGACATTCAATTCATGTCCGGCATCCAAGCCGGCGTCTCGAGCAGATCAAACGCATACGAAATCGTGCTGTGCCGCGCTGCGGTTTGGGCGGCCTTGCGATTATTGTCGTGCGTTTGCGAGAGCGCCCGCAGCTCGCGCATCGTCTCCAGCAATCCGCGCGTCTCCTGCAAAAGGCCGCGCACGAGCACGGCGTCTTCACAGGTTTGCGGAGCATTGTCCCGCAACATTTGCGCATAGAGCGCAATGCCATGTATCGGGTCTTGGATGCGCTGCACGACCTCGCCAGCAAGGGCGCGCTGCGCCGCCAAACAAGAGGCTTGCCGCCGCAGCCAATGCGCGTCTTGTTCCCCTTGCTCGCGCTGATAACTTGCGGAAATATCGCGCAAGGTGACTACAGCCCCGAGCAACGAGTTGTGCTCATCAAAGAGCGGCGCCGTATCGACTGCAACAATTTTACCCTGCGGCAGAATCTGCAGCCGCCAATCGCTGCGGCGCTCGTGCAAGTGCAGCGCACGATAAAAAGGATTTTCCAAGCCAAACACCGACACGCCTTGCAGGCTGCACATGGTCCACAGGCATTCGCCTTTGGCATTCTCGCGCAATGGATTAAGCAAGGACACTTCTTGCAACATCGGCGCGGAAAGGCCAAGTGCGCTTTCAAACACACGATTGCAGAGCAAGATGCGGCCGTCGCGATCGAGGAGTGCCAGCCCTTCATTGAGCGAGCGCAAAAGCAATGCGCGCCATTCGGCCGCACGGTGTAGCTCGTTTTCGTATTGCTTTCTGATAGTGATGTCCCGCGCGATCCCCAGATAAAGACCATCCTGCAACGGCGTGGCTTCCAATTCCAAAATGCGCGCCGAACTCGGGGTCGTGATCGTCACCTCTCCGCGACAGCTCGCCCGTGCAAGCAAATCGCAAAACAAGTCTTGCTCACAATCCGCGCCGGCCAATATCTCTGGCAGGGTTTGTTCCAAAATCTGTTTGCGGCTCAAGCCCCACATGCGACAGAGGCTGCCGTTCACTTCGACAAACTTCAGAGCGCCATCAACAACAAAAATGCCGTCCGGGGCGTTGCGCACGAGCAGGCGATAAAGGTGCGTGTGATGGCGCTCTGCCTGTTTGTGCATACGGAAAAATGTTGCTACTTTTTTGAGCGCGAGTCCGAGCGTGGCAGCGGTCTGTCGGCGGAATTCCAGGGCCAACGCGCTTAATGGCAGGGGGCGGATTCGCGGCGGGTGAGACCCGGCGGGCGCAAGCCTTCCTTGGCAGAGAGCCAAAATTTTTCGCAGCATCGTCATTGTGCCTCCTTGCACGAGATGAAGCGTTTCGTGAAATTTAAATAACGCTTGTTACGGCTTCTTTGTAAGGGCACTTGCGCAGAATGCGGAGAGTTTTGAACAAAAAATAATTATTGGGATTGTTGCAGTGCTTTTAGCCAGAGTGTGGTGCTTGCCTCTAGATTACTCCGTTGCGGGCGGCGATCATTCTCTGCCCATGACGGCGCGGTGCTTACCCAAACACGTCTCGACGCGTTTAAATCTATCTCCTCGCGCTTTCGCAATTACAATCTGAAAGCAAAAGTTAGGGATGCAGGTTTCGCAGACCCGCAAGATAAAATCCGTGCGCATCCGTTCTCGTCTGCGTCCGAAGATTTTGGATACGGCGCGACCGCACGATGGCATTTCAAATTCAATTATGGATCTCGTTATGAGCACATTGGTGAGTTTTGCAGATTTTCCACGCATGAAGTTATTGCCCGAGTACAGCTTGAAGCAGGTCATCAATCTCATGCAAAAAGCCCGGCAAGCCGGTGAAGACATCATCGACTTCGGCATGGGTAATCCCGACGGCGCAACGCCAGCGCATATCGTTGCCAAGCTGCACGAAGAGATTGAAAATCCGCGCAATCATCGTTATTCCGTGTCCAAAGGTATCGCAAGCCTGCGTGAGGCGATTTGCGCGTGGTACGCCCGCCGATATAGCGTCACGCTCGCGCCCGATTCCGAGGCCGTGGTGAGCATTGGCGCAAAAGAAGGCCTCGCGCATCTTATGCTGGCGGTGCTGGATCAAGGCCAAAGTGTGCTGGTGCCTTCGCCTTCGTATCCCATTCATCTCTTTGCGCCGATCATTGCAGGAGGGCGCATCGTTCCGGTGAAATTATTGCCCGGTGAAGATTTTCTGGCGAATCTCGAAGCCGCACTCCGTTCGGAAAAAAAAGCCGGCAATGCTCCGCCGCGCTTTTTGATGCTGAGCTTCCCGCACAATCCTACCGCGGAAATCGTGGATTTGGATTTCTTCCGCAAGGTGATTACACTCGCGCGCGATTATCGTTTGCTCGTGATTCACGATCTCGCTTATGCCGATCTCGGTTTCGATGGTTATCAGCCGCCCTCTATTTTACAGGTTCCGGGCGCAAAGGAGATTGCAGTAGAAGTCTTCTCGCTCTCGAAAAGTTATAACATGGCCGGATGGCGCGTGGGCTTTGTTGTGGGCAATCCCGCGTTGGTGCGAGCGCTCGAGCACATCAAAGGGTATTTGGATTACGGACTTTTTCAACCGTTGCAAATCGCGGCGGCCACGGCGCTGAACGGGCCGGATGACTGCGTGCATGAAATCGCGCAAGTTTACTACAACCGGCGTGAAGTATTGTGCGATAGTTTTGCCGCAGCGGGTTGGAACATCCCGCGGCCAAAAGCCACGATGTTCGCGTGGGCACCGATTCCGGAAAGCCATCGTCATATGAACGCGCTCACGTTCGCAAAGTTTTTGCTCGAACGCGCAAAGGTCACGGTTTCTCCCGGCTCCGGCTTTGGCGAGTATGGCGAAGGCTTCGTGCGCTTTGCGTTGATTGAGAATGAAGCGCGCATTCAAGAGGCCGCCGAACGTGTGCGTGCGGCACTGCGCGAATAGAGCGCACCGCAGAGGCCTAACCGTTCCAGAGTGCTTTCCAGTAACCTCGCCTCATTGTGTCATTCTGGAAGAATCAGCTTGTGTGAAAACGCTCGCATCTGTCCTTGCGAGGCCGGCGTGCGGGACGAAGAATCTCTTTCAGAATTCATTCGCCACACAATGGAAATTTTTTGCTTCGCTCCGCCGGGAAGGAAGTTTTCACACAAGCTGAATTTTTCCCATCTGATTTCCACGCACTGACGACCTCCCAGTACGAGCAACATGAATTGGCGCCCGTTGAGCCGGATCATTCTATTCAACCTGCGGAAAAACTCACCGAAAAAATCCTTGCACCTTCAGAAAGATTTCGGTTATATTCACGCACCGATGGCAAAGCTTGCGCTCGGCTTGGGTTATGCAACTTTGCATCGAAAAACTTACAACTACTTGCATATGGCCCCCTCTCCCACCCCGTTCTGCGCGCAGGCAATGACTCGTCAAATCTTTTTCTGCTCTCACTTTTTCATAAATCGTATCGGCAAAGGGTAGGTCATAATGAAGATGGATTACACGGAATTCGGCTTTGGCTTATTTGAAGAGGATATCAAACAAGTCGCACAGCGTTTCAATCTCGATTTGACCAACCTGCAAGTGGAATTCTTCAGTCCCGGCCGCCAGGCGATTCTCCTCGAAACCGTCGGAGCGCGGGAGTTTCGCGTTCATCTGAGTTTGGAGGAGGGCCGCATCATTGCAGTGAAACAAACCGGCGGCCCGCTTGAACCCGGAGCGAGTGATGTCTTCGCCAAGTACAGATCATTCATGAAATAAATGAATAAGGAAATTCTTCCATGGGAAAGTCTCGTGCTTCTTTATTGCCCAGCCTCATTGGTGGCATCGTGCTGGGCGTGGTAATCGCCACTGTTTTCTTTCACACGGCCAGTAACCATGATTCGAAGACCACTACCACACCTATTTCCGCCACCGTCACCTCGTTAACGGCGCAGCCCTCTGCCAACGCGTTACTAGAAGACGAACGGAACACGATCGACGTTTTCCAAAACACCTCGCTCTCGGTGGTGTTTATCACCAACAAAGCGCTGCGCCGCGATTTCTTTTCCATGAACGTTTTCGAGGTGCCACAAGGCAGCGGCAGCGGCTTTGTGTGGGATGCAAAAGGCCACATCGTGACCAACTTTCACGTGGTGCAAGGTGCCAGCGCGTTGAGTGTGACTTTATATGACAACACCACGTATGATGCCGAGTTGGTCGGGCAGGAACCGAGCAAAGACATTGCGATCGTGCGCATCGACGCGCCGCGCTCCAAGTTGCATCCCGTGGTCGTCGGCTCTTCCGAAGGCTTGCGCGTGGGTCAAAAGGTGATCGCCATCGGCAATCCGTTCGGGCTCGATCAAACGCTGACCACGGGCGTGGTGAGCGCGCTCGGCCGTGAAATCAAATCCGTCAGCAATCGCACGATTCAAGGCGTGATTCAAACCGACGCGGCGATCAACCCCGGCAATTCCGGCGGGCCTTTATTGAACTCGCGCGGGGAGCTGATCGGCATCAACACTGCAATTTACAGCACCAGCGGCTCGAGCGCGGGCATCGGTTTCGCCGTGCCCGTGAACATCGTGCGCCGCGTGGTGCCGCAATTGATCGAATTCGGCAAAGTCATTCGCCCCGGGCTTGGGGTGGAAATTGTACAAGATTATATTGCGCAACGCTGGGGCGTTGAAGGCGCAGTCGTCGCATATGTACAGCGTGGCAGCGCCGCGTATCGCGCGGGCTTAAAAGGATTGTCCGAAAATATGTGGGGCGAGTACCGTTTGGGCGATATCATCACGGGGATCAACAATCAACCCGTCAAAAACTTTGACGATCTGGGCAATGAGCTGGAGAAGTACCAAGTGGGCGATGTGGTCGAGGTCAATGTGTTGCGCGGCAAATCGAAAACGACGATAAAGGTCACGCTGCAGGAAGTGGAATGAGAAAAAATTCTGGATGCTGGATGTTTGATGCTTGACTACTCACCCTGGAATCAAGAATCAAGCATCCAGCATCCACCTAACACCTCTCAAAATTTCACCAGCTCTCCTACTTTAATCGCATTCCGTTCGAACCAGCCTGCATTCACTTCCAAAACATAAGGCACGGGCGCAGGCGAGAAATAGCTTTTGGTCTCGTCCAAAGGCTCCATGCGCTGAATGTCGATGATTTTGCCGCCGGCGTCGATGAACGCAATATCCAACGGAATGAAAGTATTGCGCATCCAAAACGCCTGAATACGCGCCTCTTCGAATACGAAGAGCATGCCTTCATCT
>JABWAN010001042.1 GCA_013361015.1 Candidatus Zhuqueibacterota bacterium
CCAATTGAGTTCCGGCCGCGGCAACAACTTCTTCTAGGTTCACATTGGCGCCGCAGTGGCTGCAAAATTTCGCGTTCGGTTTCAAGGCCGTTCCGCAGGCGTGGCAATTGTTCTCGCCGGCAGGCGCGGCCTTAGCTCCACAGTGCGAGCAGAAACGGCTTTGCTCCGGCAATTCATGGCCACAATTTTGACATTTCATTGCATTTTCCTTTATCCGTTTGTTCTTAACATTTTTAGGATACGATCCAACCGCACGGCCTTCTCGTTTTGAGCTTGGTGCTCGTAGATTAAAACCAAATTTCGAATCATGCGCGTAAGGATGCTGCGCGGCGGCGCCGGCTGCAAGCTTTGTTCGCTAAATGAGTAGCCGGAGCTTTGCAGAATCATCGCGCATTCCGCTCGTGTAACGATGCGTCCATTCTTGTATGGGTCGAAATAGAAAGATTCTCGAGGCGAGTAGTATTGGCAGATGAAATGCACCGGCATATTAATGCCGCGAATCGGCAAATGCAGGCGCTGCGCAATCAGCAAATAGACCACGGAGAGCGAAACCGGAATGCCGGTCCGCCGCTCCAAAACGCGATTGATATAGGAATTATCCGGGTCGTAGTAACTGGAGACATTGCCGTGAAAGCCTTCCTCCACGAAGAGCACTTGGTTGACGGCTTCCACGAGCATGCGGCCGCTCGGCTCGGGTGGCATGCTGTTAATGCGGCTTTGCACGCGCCCCGCTAATTCATCCAGCTCACGCTGAAAAGGTGCGGTCTCCAAGTCCGAATAGCCGAAGCGCGCCACCAGAAACGCGCCATGCTCCAAATCGATCTGCGCGTCGTCGCGCAAGCCGAGCAGATAAAACGAACTGAGCAGTTCTTCCTGCCGGATCTTTTCCAAAATATGGCGCGCTTCAATGCGCACCTTGCCTTCCAGATCGGCAATTGTAGCTTCGCGCAAGTAGCCCTCGGCTTCCGGTCCGAACTGAAAGAGGCGCTCGCGCACAACGTCTCGAACGTTGGCATCCTCGTCGCCTAAAAGTGTGATTAAGGCGCGAATTTCGTCGGGAGATTTTTTCAAGTGTGCCTCTGAGTTGATTTCACCACGCATACAACGGCGCCGGATCAAATCACTTTCGCTTGCAACGACCTTCGCAGATATGTCTTTTGCCGATGACCTGCTCGCCACTAGTCCACTGCCTCGTCAATACTCTACCTTGAGCCGGTGCTTGGCACCATGAACAAGCTTTTGCTCATAAAAAATTGCCAAACGCGCAATTTCAGCTCAGGGCAAATTGGTGCACTGGGACGGCGGTCTAGCGAGGTTCTCAAGCACTGACGTTGCGTTTCTGGCCAAAACGATTTTCCGTGCCCGCCAGTAGACGACGGATGTTTTGGCGATGCGTATAGAATATCAGAACGGTGAGCGCAAGACTGAATTGGAACATCGCATCCGGCACTTCCTGCCGAAAGATTTTTTCTCCAAGCAACAACACGATCGGTAAACAAGTCGCTGCGGTCATCGAGCCGAGCGAAATGTAGCGCGTGAGGTAAACGACGCCGACAAAAACTGCGAAACAGATCAGTGCCGCAATGGGATACAGAGCCACGATCATTCCCGCGGCCGTGCCCACGCCCTTGCCACCACGGAATCCTGCGAAGATGGTCCAGATGTGTCCGACCACCGCAGCAATGCCGCAAATAATCGGAAGCACGCTTTCATCGATATGCGAAGGGCCGAACGGCTGCCAGTGTGAAATCCAAAGCGTCGCCGCAAAACCTTTGAGCGCATCAAAGGCCATCACAAAAATTCCGGGCTTCCAACCCAACACCCGAAAAACATTGGTGCCGCCCGCGTTGCCGCTCCCTTCTTTGCGAATATCGAAATCCGTGCCGCGCAAAATTTTACCGACAATAATGGAAGTCGGTATTGAACCGACGAGGTAACTCACGATCACAACGGTGACGAAGGATAACATTGCAATAAGCCTCACCAAGAGCACCGGGAAATCAAAATCCCAAATTATAGGTTGGCATCTTCCAATTCGAAATGGTGGCTATTCTCCTAAAAATGCCACTGCCGCCGCGCCTGGACCAGCATGCGCACCAAGCGCGGGCGAAACCGACACGATGGGAACTTCTCGCAATTCAAAATGTTTGCGTAACGCGTTCGCGTAAAAGGCCGCGGTTTCCGGCGCATTGGCGTGCGCAACCATGAAGCGCAAATTGCGCTTGCCCATGGCCTCACGCTTTACCAGCTCGAGCAATTTTTTGTGGCCGTGTTCTCCGCCAAAAGTCTTGGCTACCGCTTCCGGCTTGCCCTCAGCATTCAATGTCAAAAGCGGTTTGAGCTTCAGCAGAT
>JABWAN010001043.1 GCA_013361015.1 Candidatus Zhuqueibacterota bacterium
CCGCCGCGCGAGATCCGCAATCGCTCCCGCCAATTCGACGCCCGTCGGGCCGCCGCCGATGACGGCAAAGCTGAGCGGCGCTCGCCCGCCGGTGAAATGCGCCTCGCGTTCCGCCGCCGTTCGCAGCTCGTGCAGTGGCAAGCGAACCGCGAGCCGGACTGGGCCGGCTATCATCTCTATCTCGGCACGCAGAGCGGAGTTTATAACACCGTGTTCGCGCTGCAGGCAACGAGCGATACGCTGCGCGGCTTGCAAGAAGGTCAAATCTACTATCTCACACTTTCCGCTTTCGATGCGCAAAACAATGAAAGCGTGCTCGCACCTGAAATCAATTTCAAACCGCAAAGTGTGCCGCGCACGCCTGGCGGCTTCGCCGCGACTTCACAGCAGAGCAGCATTCTTCTGCAATGGCATGCCGACAATACGGAGGCGGATTTTGCCGGCTACACGCTCACCCGCACCGGCCCCGGTGCGGCACAGCAGGAATACTCCCTCACGAACTCTACCGGCTTTCGTGATACAAATGTGCAACCACACGTGCTCTATCGTTATGCCGTGCAAGCGCGCGATCGCGACGGCAATCTGAGCGCGCCTTCGGCGCTCTTGCGCGGTCAGCTCGCAACGCATGACCGCGGCGTGCTCGTCGTCGATGGCACCAAAGATGGCCCGGGCCGCCCGCTGCAACCTCCGGATGAGGACGTGGATGCTTTTTATGCTCGCGTTTTGCAAGGCTTCAACAACGCCGGACAATGGGATTTGGCGGACAGCGCACGCCAAAGTTTGATCATGAGCGACGCGGACTTGGGAATTTATTCCACAATCATCTGGCATACGGATGTCAGCTCGCCGCTTCGGCGCTTGGCGGAAGACACACTGGCATTGAAAAAGTATTTGCAGAACGGCGGCCGCCTGCTGTTGAGCGGTTGGGGCTTGGCGGAGGGTCTGGCCGGGAAAAATTTAGTTGAAAACAATTTCTCGCCCGGCCAATTTGGTTATGACTATTTGCAGCTCGCCAGCACACGCATCGGCTCGGGTTCGGATCGTGATTTCAAAGGCGCAGATCCGCTCTTGCCGAACTATCCCGCGATTTCGGTCGATGCCGTCAAAGTGCCGGTTTTCAACAATAATTTGCTGGCCATGGAAGTCTTCACCGCGCTGGCTTCCAGTGCCTCCGCACAAGAGCTCTATTCGTATCGCTCCTCCGCATCGCCGCCGTCGTTCTATCACGGCAAGCCGGTGGCGTTAAGATTCCTCGGACCGGATTTCAAATGTATCGTGTTGGATTTTCCGCTCTATTTTATGGCCGAAGCAGAGGCACAACAACTCGTGCAGCAGGCTTTGCAGGATTTGGGTGAGGCTCCGACTGCGGTTGCCGCTGCGCCAGCCGAGCCTTTGCCACTGCAGTTCGAGCTGGAGCAAAGCTATCCCAATCCGGTGCGCATGATTGATCTCGCTTCGAATAATCAAACGCAACCTGCGGACGTGGCCATTCGCTTTCAGGTTCCGCGTGCCGCGCACGTGACTGTGCGCGTTTTTAATCTCTTGGGACAAACAGTACGCACGTTGCTCTCCGCCGCGCAAAGTGCCGGAACGCACGTCGTGCGATGGGATGGCAAAAACGACGCGGGCCAAACGCTCGGCGCTGGAATTTATTTTTATGAAATGCGCGCCCAAGATTTTCGCCGCGTGCGCAAACTCGTCATTGTGCCGTAGCCGGCTTGCGCCGCAATACGGCGCCGCGTTTTCTTTTTTATGTTCTGTCGCTGCTCGTTCTTGCGGGCCATCTCCGCTAGTTTACCGAGGGGGCTAGTGCACCGAGGTGACATAAAGCGCTGCGCAGGCTTCAAAAAGCAAAAGCCTGCGTCCGGGCGTGATGAAAACCTAGTGCAGGACTCGTGTCCGCATTGGATGGTTTGCAAGCTGGCAGCTTGCGCCAGAGCATCTTCGTAATACTCCTCTTGTGTAGTAAAGCTTGTGCCGAGTGCTAAAGAGTTTTCCGAATGACATGCTCAAGCCGAGGTGCTCATGCTTTTGACTCCAAGCCACCCCGCGCGCAGAGGCCACCTCGGTAAACAAGCGGAGAACGCCCCTCGGTGAGGCAGCGACAGAACATAAAAGACCAAACCTAGCACGATGCGATGAACCTCCGGCCCATACAGAAGTGCCTGCGCGACGTTCTCCACCAATGACTGAGCATTACACGCGCTTGCAGAAAAGTCTTTACTTTAGAAGAGTCCGCCAGTATCCTGCCGAAACCGCAAACCTTAACCGCCCGACAAGAATTCCATGGCGAAGAAAAAACGGCCAAGCAAACAACCCCACTCTGCAGCAAAGCCGGCGTCGTCCAAAG
>JABWAN010001044.1 GCA_013361015.1 Candidatus Zhuqueibacterota bacterium
CTCGAGATGATTAATGCCGAGCAACGGCACGCCGAGATCGAGCGCCATGCCTTTCGCGAAACTCAACCCCACGAGCAACGAGCCGATGAGACCCGGCCCGTGCGTTACGGCGAGTGCATTGAGTTGCTGCGGTGAAACTTCGGCGCGCTCCAAAGCCTTGCGCACCACGCCGGCGATGTGCTGCAAGTGCATGCGCGAAGCCAGCTCCGGCACCACGCCGCCATATTGTTCGTGAATTTCCTGCGAGGCCACCACATTCGAGAGCAGATGCGCGTCATCGGACATCACCGCGGCGCACGTTTCATCGCACGAGGTTTCAATTGCGAGAAGGGGCATGATTCCCACGCTCCATCATAAGCTTGAACGAAGCCGGTTTGACATTGCGATACCGCACGCCCGGCGGCGTGACGATTTCGGGAAGATGGCCTTCCAGTTCATTATCTTGCGCGTGCGAGAAATCGAGATACGCGGCGACGTCTTCACGTTTAAGACTGAGCAGCAAATGCTCGCCGCCTTCGATCGTAAGCGAAAGCGTCGAAGGCACGGCTGTAACGCGCAGATGCGGCGGCGCATTCTTCACGCGCACGGGAATTTCCTGCAAGTTGAGCTCGATGATCTTTTGCACGTCCACCGTGATCTCGGTTTTCTTTAGCGGCATCCCGATCCAGGTGGAGTCGGGGAAAGCTTGCAGCTCCACTTCCGCAGAAAACTTCTCGTGCAGGTTTTGATAACTTTGCTTGTGCGTGAGCACTGCCAGTATTTTTTGGAGCAGCTCCTCCGGCCCGGTGAGCGACACGGAATCGGGCGCGAGCTGCACGCCACCCACCACCGTGTAACCAGGCTGCGTGCCGATTTCAATCATGGGCTTGATGGGCACGGTTCTGATATGCAGATTGGAAAGTTTAATCGCGATGGTATTGGGAGAGAGCACTTGTCGCGCGGTCACGGGCAAGTTGCGACGCGGCACGTGCACCATCGACGGCTCCAACTCTACTGCGGCAGAGTTGCGCACAGCGGCGAGATCCAATTCGACGTACGCATCGCGGGTGAACAACAAGGCCAGCAACGCCTTGCCTCTGCCTTCAAAACGCACGCGCGCAGTTGCAGGCAAATGACTGGAAGGCGTTTTAGAAGGCAAAAGGTTCGTAACGACGATCGGAATATCAAGCTCGTAAGAATAGTCGTTCTCCGTCACTACCGCGAACCAAAACACTATAGCAACGGTAAGCACGACGAGCTTGATGCGATAATTTTCGAGGAGAGGTTTCTTCACGGAGGACTCAAAAGCTGCAAGCTGACTACAAAGGAATTATTTCACATTCGACCAACCTTTCAGGAATATATTCATCTGCGGCGAGCATTGCCAGCTAAAATTGCGGTGGATTTGAGCAAGCCATTGCCGTATTCAAGTTCTCATTCGTGGCTCAAATTGCCTCGCTGCAATTTGCTGTGGCACCATTGATCCACTGCTGCGTGAGCGCAGTCAAATTCCAAACTTTCCACGTGCTCGTTTGGTTCTGCTGAAACAGCATCGTACTTTCGAGCTGGCCGTTCGCATCCTCGCTCGCGGGATTGCTCCCCGGCCCAATCTTCCCACGCGGAGCAAGCCAGTTCACGCCGGTCAAGCGTTTCAAGCTGTCGGCTTGCAGCTCGTCCCAATTGTTCAGCACTTGATGCGCTTGCACCCAACGATTGACCCATGCCGAGCTCCCTGCGCGTTTCTATACACAAGGAGCCTATTCGTAGATTTTTGCCGCAAGCAAAATCTGCCCAAACAAATTCCAGTCGGGTTGACGAGGTAGAGGGAGCCCCTTGTTCTGATAATAACCTTCCATATCTTCCACCCATGCTGTGATCGCCTCAAGGAAAGATTCAAGATCGCGGTTTTCCCATTCTGTGTGGTTTTCTCTAAGATCCTGAATCAGAAGATGAACAAAGGATATAAAATCTTTACGTGTTTGGATAGTGGCGACTTTTTCTGGCAGTTTCATGGCTGTTCTTCTCCTCTTATGAAGATTGTTTCTCCGTCCGTCTTTGTAGTGAATTTCCAGCCTTCCGCTGCCGCTTCTTCAGGTGTGGCTAACCGATAACGAATGTCGATACCGGCCCGCCTAAATGCTTCCAAACGGCGATTGTCCAACGTGTACAATTTTCCGTTAATTTTCACGACGCGGATTGGCGGAATACTTTCTGGATTAATTTTGCCTGCACGCAATCCTTCTGCAAGTTCATTTATACTTCCACCTTCCTTGAAAGTGGGCTTAATACTGCTCTGGCTAAATCGTACCTCGTTAGGGTTTATCAAAGATATTTTACCGGCAGTTCTAGCGAAATCATCCCCTGTAT
>JABWAN010001045.1 GCA_013361015.1 Candidatus Zhuqueibacterota bacterium
TCATCATCGCCGACGAGGGCGCATACGTGAGCTATCTCGAAGGCTGCACCGCGCCGATGCGCGATGAGAATCAATTGCACGCCGCGGTGGTCGAGTTGGTCGCGCACAAGAATGCGACGATCAAATATTCGACGGTGCAGAATTGGTATCCCGGAGACGCTGAGGGTCGCGGCGGCATCTATAACTTCGTCACCAAACGCGGCATTTGTTTGGATGCGAACGCGAAGATTTCATGGACGCAAGTTGAGACCGGTTCGGCCATCACGTGGAAATATCCGAGTGTGATTTTGAAGGGCGATCATTCCATCGGCGAGTTTTATTCGGTCGCGGTCACGAACAATCGCCAGCAAGCCGACACGGGCACGAAGATGATTCACCTCGGCAACAACACGCGCAGCACCATTGTGTCGAAGGGCATCTCCGCGGGACGTAGCAACAACTCGTATCGCGGCTTGGTGAAAGTTGCGCCGCGCGCGAAGAATGCCCGCAACTTTTCGCAATGCGACTCGCTGCTCATCGGCGACCGTTGCGGCGCGCACACGTTTCCATATTTGGAAGTCCACAATCAAGGCGCGCAAGTGGAGCACGAAGCCACGACTTCGAAGATCGGCGAAGATCAACTCTTCTACTGCCAGCAGCGCGGCATCTCGAAAGAAGACGCGGTGAATTTGATCGTCAACGGTTATTGCAAAGAAGTCTTCCGCGAATTGCCCATGGAGTTCGCAGTGGAAGCGCAGAAGCTTTTGGCGATTAGTTTGGAAGGAAGCGTGGGTTAATAGCTCTACGCTTTGATTGGCACCCTCAATATGTCATTCAGAGGGAATCCTTTTAAGCACTCGACAGGATCTCCGGCGAGTAAAAAGATTCCTTCTGAATGACAACATATGATCTGATAAAGGAAAGCAATAGCATGTTAAGCATCAAAGGTTTGGAAGTATCGGTTGAGAACAACAAAATTCTGCGCGGCGTGAATCTTGAAGTAAAGGCCGGCGAGGTGCATGCCATCATGGGCCCGAACGGCTCGGGCAAGAGCACGCTCGCGAATGTGTTGGCCGGTCGCGAAGGCTATGAAGTGAGCGCGGGCACGGCGACGTACAACGGCAAGGACCTGCTCGATATGGATCCCGAAGAGCGCGCGTGCGAAGGCGTGTTTCTCGCGTTTCAATATCCGGTCGAGATTCCGGGCGTGAGCATCGCGAACTTTTTGAAGTCGGCGTACAATGCCATTCGCGAGCATCGCGGCGAAGGGAAGATGGATACCATTGAATTTCTCGCACTCATGAAAGAGAAAATGCGCGTCGTGGGCATGGATGAAAAACTCCTCAGCCGCTCCGTGAACGAAGGCTTTTCCGGCGGCGAAAAGAAGCGCAACGAGATTTTCCAAATGGCGCTCTTGCAACCCAAGCTCGCGATTTTGGATGAAACCGACTCGGGCTTGGACATCGACGCACTGCGTATTGTTGCCAACGGCGTGAACCAACTGAAGAGCAAAGACAATGCAACGCTGGTGATTACGCACTATCAACGCTTGCTCGACTACATCGTGCCGGATTATGTGCACGTGCTCGTGAAAGGCCGCATCGTGGAATCCGGCGACAAAACGCTCGCGCTGAAACTCGAAGAGCGCGGGTATGATTGGGTGAGCGAAGAGAAAGGCTTGTAGTGACCCCTTATGAATTTTGACGATCAAAATCGGTAATGAGCTGATTTGAACTCATCCCCCGGCCCCTTCTCTTAAAAAGAGAAGGGGAGAAAAGACCTGCATCAATTTTCGCTTTCCCCCTTCTCTTCCCAAGAGAAGGGGGCAGGGGGATGAGTTTAGCAGTGCAAAGATTACCGAATTTGAAAGTCAAAACTCATTAGGGGTAGATGCCCATTGACGCGATACGCCTGAAGGCTTTACTACGAACGTTATTACGAACGCAATAAAGAATTGATCATGGAAAAAACCCTTTCACAAGATACAGACAGCAAAGCCTGGTACCTCTCGAATTTCGATTTCTTCGAGAGCAAGCTCAACGGGAATGCCACGCAGGCTTTTCATCAAAAACGCCGCGCGGCGATTTCAAAATTCGCGGAGTTGGGCTTTCCCACCACGCGCAATGAAGAGTGGAAATATACCAACCTCGCGGCGCTCGCGAGCCGGAAGTTCAAGCTCGCTTCCGAGCCGATCAAACTAAACGCGAAGGCGCTCGAAGAGTACCGGCGCGCCCGCGCCGCCGCTGAGAGCGGGGTCATCGATCCGGGTCTCCTCGATCTCAAGATCAACGATCTCACGGCGGCCGCGAAGTGAACGCCATGAAACGCACGCTCGCTCTCGCGGGCATGGCGCTGCTCGCGC
>JABWAN010001046.1 GCA_013361015.1 Candidatus Zhuqueibacterota bacterium
CTGGCATATGCAAATCACTTTTGAAGTTCCAGCAGAGCTTGACGATAAAATCAGCTTGCTTATGCAAAACCTCAATGTCACCAAATCAGCGCTGATGCGCGCCGCTCTTGAATATTTCGTCAACACATATAGCCCGCCGCCGGCATCTTCACCTTACGAGCGCGCGAAAGACCTTATTGGAGTCTTTGAGAGCAACATTCCAGATTTAGGCTCCAATCATGAAAAACACCTTGCGGCGAGGTTCAAAAAATGAATTACGCGATTGCCGACACCGGTCCGCTCGTCGCGCTGATTGACAAAAGCGATAAGGATCACGAACGATGCGTGGAGTGGTTCAAGAGTTTTGAAGGCCAGTTCATCAGCACTGACGCAGTTCTAACTGAAGCGCTTTACTTGTTGAATCTCTCGTCTCGCGCTCAAATGTCTTGTTTGGATTTCTTCATCCGGGGTATCGTTGAGTTAAGAGCTCTCGGGCAAAGCGACCTCAAAACCATTCGTGAGTTGATGACGCTTTATCAAAATGTGCCGATGGATTTTGCCGACGCCACGGTGGTGAATCTTGCCAATCAAAGCGATTGCTGCACCATTTTTATTTTGGACGTCAAGGATTTTTCGATATATCGCCCAAAGAATAACAAATACTTTGACATCTATCCAAAGTAGTTTTTCTTTCTCACCCCTACTTCTCTGGCATAATCGCCTCCACCAAATCCTCGTTCCATCTCTGCCCTTGCGCCAACAACTGCCGCAGCTTGATGAAGTCCACTTCGCGTTGACCTTTCGCGCCTTCGTTGAACGCTTTGAAGCCGGCGCGGCCTTCGGTGAGCATGTTCATGCCCAGCCACGCGCGATTGCTTTCGCGGTTGCGATCCCAGTGCTCCAATTTATGTTTGCGCACGGATTCAATCGTCTTTGTCAAGCAACCCGGCACGGTCATCATGAGCGACGTGCAGAGCCGATTCACGGTTTGATCGAGCAGCGAGAGATCATACTCGCATTGACTCAGCAACTCTTTCGCCTTCTGTCTTTCAGCGCCGACGCGCACTTCGCCATAGACCAGCTTGCCAAATTCATCAACCCAGCAGTCGGTAATCACGAGTGGATTCGGAATGAACTTGCCGTCTTTTTTCAACACCGGCGCGATCTCGGTGAGCAGGCCGAGGCGATAAGCTTTGTGCGCGCTCCAATGCTCGCAGAGCGTGCAGCTCATCATCGCATTTTCAATTCCCACAAACAGCGGCAGAAAATCCGTCGAGCCGCCGTCCGGAGCGGAGCCGTGCTTCGGGCCGGCTTGTCCGAACATCGCCATGTCGCTCGCAATCGAAAAGTCGCACGCCATGCCGATCTCCTGTCCGCCGGCGATGCGCATGCCGTTGACGCGGCAGATCACTGGTTTGTCGCAATGCAGAATTGTAGTAACCATGTCATTGAAGAGCCGCATGTATTGGCGATACTCTTCCGGCTGGCCGCCGTAATATTCCGCATACTCTTTGGTGTTGCCGCCGGTGCAAAAGGCTTGATGGCCGACGCCGGTGAAAACGACCGCGACGACGTTGCGCGCATTCGAAGCCGTGCGAAATGCGAGAATCACTTCTTTCACCATTTGCGTGGTGTAGGAATTGAGCTGCTCGGGATTGTTCAAAATGATCCACGCATTGTACAAGCCTTCGACCGGTTTGCCTTGTTGATCGAGACAGGGCTTCAATTCATAATTGACTTGGGTAAATTTGAAATCCGGGAGGAGGTTGTGGTCTTTAAAAGCTGTCATGAGATGATCCTATCTTTGAGCTGCGAGTTGATTTCTCGGGTGACTTCCATATAAACGTGTTCGAGGCGAATGTTCTGCAATGAAACCGCGTGCAATGGCACGCCATCGAGCATATTGACGACTTCTTTGAGCGTGTGCTTGCGCGGCAAGAGCAGCGTCAAATCGTTGCCATAATAGCGATACGCCAATTGCAACGCGGCGGCGCGACGATGCACCGATTCCGACTCGTCGGTGCTGATGATTGCCAACTCTTCCGCGGGAACGATCTGCCGCAATTGCTCCAGAGTGCCTTCGGCAACGAGGCGGCCGCTTTGCAAAATGCCGAGGCGCGAGCAGAGCTTTTCAGCTTCATCGAGATAATGCGTGGTGAGAAGAATCGACACGCCGGTCGCTTGCAAATGGCGAATCAATTCCCACAACTCGTGGCGCGCTTCCACGTCCAAGCCGACGGTCGGCTCATCGAGCACCAACAATTTCGGCGCATGCACGAGTGCGACGGCGATATTCAAACGGCGCTTCCATCCACCGCTGAGAGTGGCAACCGCGGCATGGCGATATTCCTGTAAATGA
>JABWAN010001047.1 GCA_013361015.1 Candidatus Zhuqueibacterota bacterium
CATCGGCCCGCGCGGCGACGGCTATATTGCGGCGAACGCCATGTCTGCACGAGAAGCGCAACGTTATCACGCGCAGCAAATCAACGCGTTCAGCGTGGCCGGCGCTGACATGGTGACGGCGATCACGATGAATTACGTGGAAGAAGCTCTCGGCGTCGTGCGTGCGGCGAAATCCGCAAGCATGCCCGTGGCGATCTCGTTCACGGTTGAAACCGACGGCAACTTGCCGACCGGCCAATCGCTGAAAGACGCCATCGCGCAGGTGGACGCCGAGACGAACAACGCGCCGGTTTATTACATGATCAACTGCGCGCATCCCACGCATTTTGAAAGCACGGTTGCCGGCGGCGAGCCGTGGTTGGAAAGAATTCGCGGCCTGCGCGCGAACGCCTCGGCCAAGAGCCACGCGGAGTTGAATGACAGCACGGAGCTTGATGACGGTAATCCGGTTGAACTCGGGCAGCAACACCGCCAACTCATGAGCCGGTTGAAGAACCTCAATGTGTTTGGCGGCTGTTGCGGCACGGATCATCGGCACGTTGAAGAAATTTGCAAAAGCGTGTTGACGCAAATCTAAAAGGCCCGTGACGGACACAAAAATGAAAGCACACAAAAAACATTTTGTGCTCTTTCGTTTTTGTGTCCAAAAACTTTTTTTGCATTGATTCAACTTTTTAGATATGATGAAATTCAATATCAAATCCATTCAGCTTCCTCATCGCCTTAAATTAGAATATGTCGAGCAGGGCGATCGCAACGGTGTGCCGGTGATTTTTCTGCACGGCATCACCGACTCGTGGCGTTCGTTCGAACTCGTGCTGCCGCATTTGCCGAAATCCGTTCGCGCCTTTGCGCTTTCGCAGCGCGGTCACGGCGAGTCGGAGCGACCGCCAAGCGGCTATCGTCCTCGCGATTTCGCCGATGACGTGGCAGCCTTCATGGATGCGCTCGAACTTCCGCGCGCGATCATCGTCGGTCATTCGATGGGCAGCTACGTCGCGCAATGCTTCGCGATCAATTATCCCGAGCGCACGCAGAAGCTCGTGCTCGTGGGATCGTTCACGACGTTGCGAAGCAATTCCGGCATGCAAGAATTCTGGGACACAGGCATCTCCAAGCTCGAAGATCCGATCGATTCCAACTTTGCGCTCGAGTTTCAAAAGAGCACGCTGGCGCAGCCCATTCCAGAGGGCTATCTTGAGACCGTGGTGCGCGAGAGTATGAAACTGCCGGCGCGCGTGTGGCGCGCGGCGTTCCAAGATTTAATGGAAGCAAATCTCTTCAATGCGCTTGACAAAATCACCGCGCCAACGCTTATTATTTGGGGCGATCAAGACACGTACTTTCTGCACGAGGAGCAGGATGCGCTTGCCGCGAAGATTGCGGGTTCGAAGCTCGTTGTATATAACGGCACCGGACACGCACTGCATTGGGAGGAGCCGCAGCGTTTTGCGGCTGATTTGTTGGCGTTTATTGAAAAGCACTGAGGTCTTTCGCCAAAACTGAAACATGCAGCCAACGTTATGAAAAATGCTGGTGAGTGATCATGCTTCAACCGATTAAAAAAATCCGCAGCAGCGTGCTCGTTGCCATGTTGCTCGCCGTTGCTGCGATGGGCGCAACGAATGCGAGCGCCTTCGCGCTTGGCGTTGAACCTATTGTATTGCTCGTCAAGCTCGGCATTACGGAAGGCGGCGCCGTTACGGCGGAATGGCAAGAGGCCATTCGTGATCGGCACACGCAAGAAGAGTTGTCGAAGATCGCCGCGAGCAGAACGAAATTATCGGACGAAGAAGCGCTGTGGGCCGATCTCATCAAGAGAAAAGTTCCGTCGTGGTTGGCGATGATCGACTCGTTGAGAATACCGTTTGAGGCAATCACTCCTCCCGACACCGTTGCAATTCTGCTCGGCAATCTGGGTGGGGAAGATGCGTTTGTCTATGCTCCCTCCACCATTTGCTTTGATCTGAGCAAGCTCCATCTCCATTATGGCTCTGCCTCGACAACGGCGAACGACAACCGCATCGACAGATTTTTTGCGCACGAATTTACGCATGTATTGCACAAGGCCTGGCGGAAGAAGCGCGGCTTGGAGCTTGAATCACCGTTCGAATACGCGCTGTGGGAATGTCTCACCGAAGGATTGGGGAATTATCGCTCGCTCTCTGATAAATGGATAATGCCCGGCGGAAAATTAACCCCGCATGCGCAAGAAGTTCTGCGACGATTGCAGCCGCTATTTGTGCAGCGTCTCGCCGCATTGCAGCACGCCACAACTACAGAAGCCGCGCCGTTGCTGGAAGGTTTATCCATGGGGCCTTTTGATCAAAAGTGGGG
>JABWAN010001048.1 GCA_013361015.1 Candidatus Zhuqueibacterota bacterium
GTGGTCTTGAAGGGGGACTACCCACCTCGAAGCCTGGTTGCCGGCAATCCCGCGACCGTAGTGAAGTCACTTTCCGAATGATCATCCACCTCTTCAATGCGACGATCGTGAGTGGCCCCGAGACTCTTGTGATACCTGCATTGCAATCGCTCTCGGCCCGCATGGAAACTTCGGTGGAAGTTTGGTTTTTGCACGAAACACGGCGGGCCGCCGAGTCTAACCGCATCATTGAATACGCGAAGGGGTTCGGCCTTCAGACGCGATCTTTTGATGTTCACTCGCGTTGGGATCCGGCGACGATCCGCGCGTTGGGTGATGCGCTGCTGGACGGCATGATCCTGCACGCGCACGATGTGAAAGCTTCGGCCTATGCGCGCGCGGCTGTCTTGAGACAGCGGCGAAAAAACGATTTTAAGGTTCACTTAGTGTCCACCCATCATGGCGTGCGGGGTCGTAGTGGATGGAAACCCAGGTTTTATGAGTGGTTCTATGTGCGCTGGGTTTTGCGCGATTTTGACCGAGTATTGGCCGTCTGTTCATCGGATCGAGCTCTGCTGATCCGGCGTGGGCTTGATGCCGGCCGCGTTGTGATTCATTTGAACGGTGTTGATCGCGAAGAAACTGTTTTTTCCACGGCTGCCACAAATACTGCAAGCCAGTGCGCTCTTCCCAACGATTGACAAAACGATAGAGACCTTTCTGCCAGCGTGTGCTTCTGGCCGGCAGCATCTCGATCTCGGGATGCTTCTTGCGTTTGTAACCGACCAGCATTCGCGAGGCATGCCCTAATTTGATCTGCGCCTTGTGCAAGCGCAATCCGGCCATGGCCGCGCCGCGCGCTTGATCAGCTAAATTAATGTGCAGAATGTTCATGGCTTCTCTTTATCGCCGCCAGAGACTCTGTTGCTCAGCATCTCTGGCTCTGTCGTTCCATCGTGCTACGTTGCCCGTCATTCGTTTGCTACGGTTTCAAAATCAACGATCGGATAACGCAAAAAGATTTCGGCCCACCTGGCCGCGTCGCCTTCTTGTTGCAACTTGTCCTGAATCTGCAACGCTTCTTTTTTGTTGTGGGCGAAAAAGGCGAAGTTTTCCTCTTTCACAAAAGCGCGGTCATTGCCCAAATGAAAAGTCAGATGCTTGTTTTTGTATTCGCGAAATTTCCGCGCGTGTCCGGCTAAATTCCACAAGAGCACGCGCCCGACGTACCAAACGCCGGTGCAGACGGCGCCGAGCCGATATTGCGGATAAACCTCGCGCCGAAACACAAAACAATCGTGTCCCTCGTGCGGCTCGCCAATCTCGGCATACATCAGCGCAATTTGGCTGGCCTCCGTATGCTTGCGCGTAATGGTGCGGCGATTGATCACAAAAGCATCCACGCCCGCTGCAATGAACGCACTCACGGCCGCGTAGAAATGCGGCATCACGGCGATATCGACATTGGTGAAAATGAAATACTCCGCGTTCGACGCTTCATAAAGGCGATCCAAAATATCCGCCAGCAACGGCAGTTTGCGCTGTTTTGGAAAATCACCGCAATCGAGCACGGAACGCTCGAGATCGGGCGTCAATTGAAAATCTTTCGGAACCAACGCGCGGTCTTCGGAATATTGCGCCGAGAAGAACTCGACTTCAACTTGTCCGCGCACAAGCCCAGCGGCAAGCTTCATAGTCTCGAAAGTAATCGGCTGGGCGACAAAAAGATCCGACGACGGCGCAACGATCACCGGATTGACAATGTGCGCGATTCTTCTCATTCCAAATAACCAAGCTTACGCAGTGTATCACCGGCCTCGCGCAGAAACACCTCCAACACTTCTGGCGGCATTTCATCTTTGTGGCTGCCGACTTGCCCGCGCCGCACAAAGGCTTTGTCCTTCGGCCAGGCGAGCAAGCCCATGCCGTTGGTTGCTTCTTTTTGGCGCATGTTTTCAAATGAAGCTTTGTCCGCAATTCGCTGTAGCCAGGCGCCCTCCCGCTCCACGCCAGCAAACGCGCAAAAACGCCGCAGTTCGTTGACTGGGTTATTTTTCAAATCTTCGTACTTGATGGCGAGCATCTGCGCGGCAAAAGGATTCGCCAGCCAGGTTTCAACATGCTGATGCCATTTGTAAACGGCCGGCACGCCGACTTTGCCTTTCACCACTTGCATCAAATCAACCTCTTTGCCTTCCATCGCTTTGAAATGATGAAAGTAGGAAACCATGACGTCGCGCCCGTCGCGAATCAAGTAAACGACGCGCTTGAAATACGGCTGCGGCAGATCATGCGATTTGAAAAACATCGGCGTGCTGTAGCGCTTGAAATAGGGCCGCTTCGGGCCATAATTCG
>JABWAN010001049.1 GCA_013361015.1 Candidatus Zhuqueibacterota bacterium
GCCCGAAGTTGACCGCGCCCGCGGCGAGCGCGGTGGGCAGAGCGACGGTATCGAGGATCGTCCCGGCAGCATCGACGCGGAGGATCGCGTTCGCCCGCGCTCCGAGCCGGCCCTCGCTGGTGGGTGGTTGGCGCATTGCCAAAGTCGCGGAATTCATGTTGGCCGATAAAACTTTTGCCGATCTCAAAATTCCGCTCTCGTGTGTGGCGACGGACTTGGATACGGGCGAAGAGGTGGTCTATCAAGAAGGCCCCTTGCGTGAAACGGTGCAAGCCAGCATGTCGATTCCCGGCTTTCTTCCGCCGGTTTATTTTCGCGGCCGCCGTTTAGTTGATGGCGCCGTGCTCTCGCCGGTTCCGATCCGCGCCTGCCGCAACATGGGAGCAGATCTCGTGATTGCGGTAGACGTCAGCCAAAGCTTGAATGGCGTTGCCGAAACTGAAAACGTGATCGACATCATTTTTCGCGCCAACACCATAACGAATTGCGCCTTGACGGAGCTGCTGTTGCAACACGCCGAGGTGGTGATTCGCCCGAACGTCGGCCAAGTGCACTGGGCCGAGTTTCGCGAGTTGCACACTCTTATTGCGGAAGGTGAGGGAGCCGCACAAGCGCTGCTCACAAAATTGGAAAGTGAAATCAGGCAACGCCGCAGCCTTTGGCAGCACTGGTTCGCGCGCTGAGGTTTTGTCCTCCGCAATCTCGCGAGGCCGTCGGTAACTAAGGATTAAAAGAGATGAATCCGGCCGCAGATGAGGTTCAGACAAAATCGTTGACTCTAAGATTGTGTGCCAGTATATTGCTTCGTCATTTTTCAGAGACAATCGAGTTGTGAATTCCAGGCAAAGTAGAGCAAATGCGCTTGCGCCTCATGCAGCGCGCGGCCTTTGCTGCGGCAACATAACACTAGCCGTGAGGAGGAAAGCGCAAATCGAAATAGCGGCGGCAATGCAATTTTCAAATAGGAGAGGAGAAAATAAATCACTGGGCGAACCCCTTCGGGTGCAAGGAAGGTTCTCGGATGGCGAGGAATAGCGTGAACGAATGAAATGGACTTTGGAGTCTTCCCTGTGCGATTGTCCGATTTCTTATCGGAACATCTGATGATTCTCGACCTCGACGTCGAGAATAAGATCGACGCCTTCAAGGCCATGGTGTCGAGTATGGCGCAGCAGCGCGTGATTAACGAGCCCAAAACCTTTTTGGACGAGGTCATCGCGCGCGAAGCGATTGAGCCTACTTGCATCGGACGAGGCATCGCCTTGCCGCATACCCGCACGCGCTGCGTCGAACGGCCGATTATCGCCTTTGCACGCAACCAACGCGGCATCCCGTTCACACCCACCCGTAGCGAAGAAGTGCAGCTCATCTTCATGATGGGCACCCCCAAAGACGAAGCCAATCAATACCTGCAAATTCTCGCCCGACTATGCCGGCTGCTAAGACGCAACGAGTTTCGCGATAAACTGCTCGCCGCCGACTCTCCCAAAGCCATCGTGCAACTGTTTGATGATTTCGATTCCCCACTCAATTAACACCTGATTACATTTACAAAAACTGCAAGCTGATTGTCCAGACCTTTTTTTCAAGGTCAATTTTGAAATCCGCAAGCATCGTTTAATCCGGTTACTGCGACGATGAGAGAAGAGCTTTTGGCGATGGATACCTCCCCTTTTCGTGTCGCGATTATCACTTTGAGTGATCGCGTTGCTGCCGGCGAACGCACGGACGAAGGCGGCAACACAATTCGCGAACTAGTGACCGCGTTGCCGTGCACGGTCATCGCTCAGTTGGTTCTGCCCGATGAGGCGCAGCAGCTCATTGCGCGTTTGATTGCGCTGGCCGACCACGAGCAAGCCGATTTGATTTTGACCACCGGCGGCACGGGCTTGAGCGCGCGCGACGTCACGCCCGAAGCCACGCTGGCGGTCATTCAGCGCCGCGTGTTGGGCATGGAAGAAGCGCTGCGCGCACACGGCTTCAAATTCACGCCCTACGCCATGCTCTCGCGCGCAGTTGCCGGCGTGCGCGGCCAGACGCTTATCATCAACCTGCCCGGCAACCCCAAAGGCGTGCGTGAAAACTTGGAATTCCTGTTGCCGGTTTTGCCGCACGCGCTCAAATTGTTGCGGGACGATCGCATCACGGATCAAGATCATCACTATCGCAGTGCACCTTCGGGGAATGCAAAATGAAACCTGCGCTCAAACAACGCTGGCAAACGCTCCATTACAAGTTGCAGCATCCCGATCATCGCTGGAAAATTTATATCCTCGTCGGGATTCTGATTTACTTCGTGCTCATCAATCAGGTCATTCATCTGCGGCCCGATC
>JABWAN010001050.1 GCA_013361015.1 Candidatus Zhuqueibacterota bacterium
CGGATTTGCAGGTGACCGTCGAAGATATCATTGCGAAGGGCGATAAGGTATGGGCCTACACCACTATGCGCGGCACGAACAAAGGTGAGTTCATGGGCATGCCCGCGAAGGGCAAGATGATCGATGTCAAAGGCGTGGACATCGTACGCTTTGCCAACGGCAAGGCCGTCGAGCATTGGGGCGTGAGCGACGATTTGACGATGATGCAGCAGCTCGACATGATTCCGATGCCGGGACAAGAAATGAAGAAATAAATGGTCTCCGTCATTCTTGGCAACAGGTGAAATTCGCTCGGACGCGAGGAATTTTTAAAGAGGAAATCTGTATGCGGCGATTTGCTCGACTTCGTGAAATCCAACAACTCGATCCGGTGCGGGATCATGTGAGGATTCAGCACCTTTCGACGGGTTACGAGTTTCCGTGGGACACGGTGCGCGCGCTGGAGATTGCGCTGTATCGCACGTATTGCGTACCGAGCATTTCCGCGCTGCTCGATCGCACCGGCGAGTTTCGCCACCGCACGCAGCAACGATACGACGACACTTCGCTCATTGTGGCGGAGATGTGCAAATCGGGTTATGAGAGCGGCCGCGGCCGTGAAGCGCTCGAGCGCATGAACTTTATTCACGGCCATTTTAGAATTTCCAATGAAGATTATCTCTACGTGCTCTCGACTTTCATATATGAGCCGATTCGCTGGATCGATAAATTCGGCTGGCGTAAGCTATGCGAGCAGGAGAAATTGGGCGCATATTATTTCTGGCGCGAAGTCGGCATGCGCATGGGCATCAAAGATATTCCGCCGACTTTTGAAGCGTTCGAACAGTTCAATTTGAATTACGAGCGCGACAAGTTCCGTTTTGCTGAAACCAATCAGCGCGTGGGTGCGGCCACGCGCGACTTGTTTGCCTCGTGGTTTCCGCGCTTGTTTACGCCAATGGTGCGGCACGGCATTTATGCCATGCTGGATGAGCCCATGTTGCAAGCTTTCGGCTTCCCGCGGCCATGGCCGTTTCTGCCTTCGCTCGCGCGGTTTGCGCTGAAGCTGCGAGGGAAGGTCGTTCGCTTTTTCCCGCCGCGAAAGAAACCGCATTTCTTTACTGATATTCGCAATCGCACCTACCCACACGGCTACGAAATCTCCAAGCTCGGTCCGCCGCGCTTGCGTAAAGCCGAGGCGGTATAAACAAGACAAAACGACGATCGGCAAAACTATTCTTTTAGCCGTTTTTTTCCAGAATTGGTTTTGCCCTTTGTTTTTGCGCCAAAACAAAGAGATCACTCTTAAACAAAAAGGAGAAAGCCATGAGCACGAATGCAAACACCGTCCGTGAAATTTACGAAGCTTTCGGTCGCGGCGATATTCCCGCGATCCTCGCGAAATTGGATGAGAACGTCGAATGGGAATATGGCGCTGCGCCGCACGAGGTGCCGTGGCTGCAGCCGCGGCGTGGCCGCACCGGCGCAGCCGAGTTCTTCGCAAGCCTGGCCGCGGTCGAGTTTCACAGCTTCGTTCCGAAAGCGATTTTGGAAGGCGAAAACCTCGTCGTTGCGCTGACCGATCTTACGTTGACGGTGAAAAAAACTGGCAAGAAAATCGTGGAAGAAGACGAGGCGCACATTTGGCGGTTCAACGCCGCGGGCAAGGTTGTGCGCTTCCGCCATTGTGCGGACACAAATCAGCAGGTGCAAGCGTGTCGCGGCTAAAACGTGACGTCAGCTCAACCCTGTGCAAACGCAAATATCCGGCAGGGTTGAGCAAGACCAATCGTTTCTTCACGGAGAGAAAGGCATGAAAACGAAAACATCCTCAAGCGCTGCAACGGCGATCGTCATAGCACTGCTGTGTTGTTCGTGCGTAGAACAGCAAACAGAGAAGTCCGCTTATTTTGAAGCCGTCGAGGCCGGTGTTCAAACCGGCGGTGTGAAAATGATACCGGTACAAACTCCCTCCGGCACATTCAAAGTTTGGACGAAACGAATTGGCAATAATCCTAAAATGAAACTTCTCCTGCTGCATGGCGGTCCGGGCGCCACGCACGAGTATTTCGAGGGTATGGAAAGTTTTCTCCCGCAGGAAGGAATTGAATTCATCTACTACGACCAGCTTGGCTCGGCGTATTCCGACCAACCCCAAGACACCAGCTTGTGGGACATTCATCGCTTTGTTGAAGAAGTCGAGCAAGTGAGAACGGCGCTGCGATTGAACAAAGATAATTTTTATCTGCTGGGACACTCATGGGGTGGATGGCTCGCGCAGCAGTATGCGTTGAAGTATCAGGACCACCTCAAGGCATTAATCATCTCGAATGCGATGTCGAGTT
>JABWAN010001051.1 GCA_013361015.1 Candidatus Zhuqueibacterota bacterium
GCCTCATGGCGGTGCGCGAGTGGACAAATTCCAGCTTAATGCGAGTGGCAGCACGCGCCCCACCGTCGCATTCGTCGAAAGTGCGGCAAGTATGGAAATCGACGGCGTGCGCGTTACGATGACCATTGCCACACCGTTGCGCGCCAAAGCTGGAACTCTGCTCCACTTCGCCCTTTTTGATGCAGGCACTGGTATGCCCGTGACCGATCTTCAGCCTTATCTTGGTGCGCTCGCCCACTTCGTTATCATCAGCCAGGACGGCGAGGAATTCTTGCATGCGCATCCATTGGAGAAAAGTGGGAGCGCAACTAGGCACGACGAGCACAGCAATCATGGCGCGAATTCACACCAACACGGCGCCAAAGCCGCGGGCAATTCGGAAGTAAGCGCACACACGACTTTTCCACGCCACGGGCTTTACAAAGTTTGGGCACAGTTTCAGCGTGGTGGGCGTGTAATTACAGCGCCATTCACGATCCGTGTTGGAGAGTAGGGATTGCACGTGAACTCGGCGGCGAGCACGCTTATGACTCGAAGCTACATATTGTCTTGCGAGTGTCGCTGCAGTTTGGATTCCCTTTGCTCTTTCGCTGCGCGTTCTTGCGGGCCATCTCGGCTTGTTTACCGAGGGGGCGAGCTGACCGAGCTGACATAAGGCGCACGAGCCGGAACCAAAAGATCAGGTCACGCAATTACACGGAAGAGCACGGAATTTATTCACGGACAAAAATGAGTTCTTTCCGTGAGCTTCCGTGTAATTCTGTGGGTCATTTTTTTGGCGCTGAATTTATCTTTCAGATATTAGAGCTCTTCGCAGGCTGCGAAGGGCAAAGGTGTGCGTTGATGCTTCAGGGCTCCAAGTCACCTCGCTCGAAGAGACCATCTAGGTAAACAAGCGAAGAACGCACCTCGGTGTAGCAGCGACGGAACATAAAAAAGCGACTAGCGCATGTGATGAACCTCAGAGTCATTCGGAAATTGCCGGGTTACGTTCGCCACCACGGACGGAAGCATTACCGGGCTCAAAAATTCTCGTGCTCTGCGTTCAAAGGTTACAAAGCCATGCGGCGATACATGATGACAAATCCACGTTGGTCTCACTTCTATACGCACCTGTTGTTTGGGCTAGCAAGCGCAGCCACGCTTTTCGCGCAACCGCAAGATATCCGCTTCGAGGCGCTTTCCGTGGAGCAGGGGCTTTCCAATTTTTCCGTCAGCGATATTATTCAAGACCGGCGGGGCTTTCTGTGGTTCGCCACGGAAGAAGGCTTGAATCGCTACGACGGCTACGATTTCGTGGTTTATAAAAGCAAGCTTGGCGATAGCACGGCGCTGCCCAATTCGTTCGTCAGCCAACTCTATCTCGACCGCGCCGGCAATCTTTGGGTAAACACCAGCAGCGCGTTGTGCCGTTACGATCTCGATACCGAGCGCTTCGAACAAGTCGCGCACTATTTCCCCGGCGCGCAAGCTTTGTTGCACAAATCTTTTTACTGCGTCTTTGAAGATCGTCACGGCGAGTTTTGGCTCGGAGGCAGCGACGGGCTTTATCGTTATGATCCCCACAAGCGCATGTTGCGAGAGTATCACCACGACCCGCAATCCGCCAACTCGTTGAGCGCGGATCGCATCGCCACGGTGTTTGAAGACCGCGCCGGCACGTTGTGGATTGGTACGGGAGAAGGCGGCGTCAATCGTTATGATCGGCACAACGACGCCTTTCAACACTTTCGGCATGACCCTGCTGATTCCAACAGCCTGAGTACGGATTTCGTTTGGTGCATAACGGAGGATCAGCAAGGCACGATTTGGATCGGCACGGAAAACGGTTTGAATTGTTTTGATCCGCGCACACAACGGCTCTCGCGGTTTCGTTTAGGTGCAACCGGAAAAGATCCGCTCGCCGGCGAAAGGGTATTTAAGCTTTTCGTCGATAGTCACGGCACGCTCTGGGCCGGCACGCGCTATGCCGGCCTTTGGCGTTACGAGCCGGCGACGGAGCGCGCGTATCAATATCGCTATGCGAGTGACAATCCCTATTCGTTGCGCGGTGATCGCATTCATGCCATTTATGAAGACCGCTCCGGCGTGTTGTGGTTTGGGCACTATCGCGCGGGCCTGAGCCGTTATGCGCGACGGCATGATAAATTTGCGCGACTGAAAATCGCTGATGGGGTGTATGCGATTTGTCAAGATCGTCGCGGCAATCTTTGGGTGGGCGCAGGCAGCAGCGGATTGCGGCAATTCGATCACGAGGGCAAGTTGCTCGCGCAATATCGCCACGATCCGGAAAATCCGTACAGCCTCGGCAATGACAACGTCA
>JABWAN010000052.1 GCA_013361015.1 Candidatus Zhuqueibacterota bacterium
ACGAATATTATCCCTATGTCAACCTCGGGCATTACGCTTTGTACCCGCTGGTGGACAAAGCGTTGCAAGACACGCTTGCGGGTTATTATCGCCACGGCCTTGAAGGCGTTCTGCGGCACGCCAAACAAAATCCCTATCGCATGGGCGTGCCGTTCATTTGGTGTTCGTTCAATTTGGTCACGGATTTCATCGCGCATGGTTTGGCTTGTGAGAAGATGACCGGCGACACGCAGTATCATCAATTCATTTTGGAGAATCGGGATTGGCTGCTCGGCCGCAATCCGTGGGGCATCAGCGCCTTTGTCGGTATTCCGGCGCAGGGTGGCAACACGCCGCAGTTTCCGCACAGCGTGATTGCCGACAAAACCGGCAGAGAAATCACCGGCGGGCTGAACGACGGGCCGGTGTATGCCAGTATTTTTAAAAGTCTCAAAGGCATTCGCCTGTCGCGCGAAGATCGATACGCCGCTTTCCAATCCGATCTCGTGGTTTATCACGACGATCGTTGGGATTATTCCACCAACGAGCCGATTATGGACGGCACGGCGAACGCTGCGTTTTTCATGGCACATTTTGCGAAGTAACCGCTGTTCGGGACTACTAGGAAAGGCGTGAAGAGCATTCACAAGGTTCCATTTGTTTCTAACAACAAAAACGAGCCGCTAAACTTATGAAGCCACATTCTACTCAACACCTACGACTTTTGCACTTGCTCCTACTCTCGCTGCTAACGATGAGTGCTTATCATTGTGCTTCTTCTAGATCCACCCATATACAGCTTGACCGCGAGATCATCACCGTGGCACAGTGGGGCGGCACCGCGGTGGCGGACTCACAGAAAACGCACGAAATCAAAACCATCACGCTGCATCATGGCGGTGAAGTATACCAAGGCGACAAACCGACGCCGGCATATCTCGTCAATCTGCAAAATTGGTCGCGCACCGAGAAGAAATGGATGGATATTCCGTATCATTTCTTGATCGACTTGGAAGGGAAAATCTATGCGGGCCGTGATCTGCGCTATCCCGGCGATACAAACACGGCGTATGATCCCACCGGCCATGCTTTGATCTGCGTGTTGGGAAATTACGAAATCCAATATCCCAGCGAGCGCCAGCGCGAGGCCATCGTCAATTTGTTTGCGTGGATGTGTTGGCGTTTTCAAATATCACCGGAGACCATCAAGGGACACAAGGACGTTGCGGAAGGCACGGTTTGTCCCGGAGAGCACTTGTATGTCTATCTCAGCAACGGTGAGTTAATAGCAAAAACCAAACAACGCTTGCAGGGCATGCAGGCCCAACACAAATGAAATGACGTTACGCCAGAAAAAGTACCGTCATGGCGAATATTTGAAAAATAGTCCACTAGCATGGTTCAGCGATTATTCAACCATACTTCCGCGCCTTGTGGAGAAGGGCCGAGTGAGAGCTTGTGTTGCGGCTTCGGCTCCGGTGCTGCGGGCTTGTCAAACATCGCAGCCATCTCTTGCGCGAGGCTGCGCAGCTCTTGCAATACGCCGTCAATCTCGCCGCGATAATCGCGCCTGAACGAGCGCTCGATGCGGCTGGATTCCACGCCGATCACGACGAGGTTGATTGCCTACGTCATGCCGACTTTGCCGGTACTGTCGGCGATCATTTTCTGCACGTTCAGAATTTTTCCGATTTGCACTGCGCATTGCGTGGAGTTGCAACCGGTTTACTGAAAACCGTGTTCGTTGAGCACGGCCTCCATGTTGGCGCGATCCAACACGACGAACGTGCGCGTATTCACCAAATGGCCGCGCAAACGGTCGCTCAAAGTGGCGGCTTGCATTTCCGTCACGCCTTCGCGATTGAGCACGGCAATGTGCGGTTTGTTTGCGGAAGTTTGTCCCCAACTCGTGGCGCAGAATAAGAGCGAGAATAGTCCCAACAGGATGCGGGAGAAAAACGTGATGTTGTGCAAGGGCGATTGCAGCAAGGTTGCGTGGGGAAAAATCTACCTCTGCCTAGATAGAACTAAAAAACCGAGGAAAAACTATTTTGGACAATATGTACCCGCAAGTAGTGCGCAGCCCATGTTGCGCACGATAGTTTTTCCTCGGCAACAGCGCAGCGCTTCAATCAATCGCAAAATCAGCAAGCTGCACGCACAGCAGCATGAGCTTGTAGAGATTCAAATCCTCGGACGACAGGGCTTGCATATCCTCCACCATCACCGCGGTGCCGAGAAAGTCACTCTCGTCCAAAATCAACGAGATAAAAATATCGCTCTGCGTCTCACCTTCTTCGTCGAACGTCACGCGCGTCTTGGTCAACTCGGAGTAATTTTCCTCTTCATAAAGATCGTCCTTCTCTTCGGGATCGAGTTGCCATTCTTTCAGGCTCGTAAGGTAATCGTCAAAATAATCTCTGGCCTCGGCGCCGCCGCCCGCGGCGACGTACACGATCATACGCACGCGGCCCTCTTCGGACTCGGCTTCGACCATGCGATCTTCCGGATCGAAAAATAACGTGGTGCCTTGCGGCACGGCAACTGTTGCGCCGGTCTGGTAATCTTCATAAACATCGATAATGATTTTCGACCAATCCGGCAGCTCGAGCTCTTTGACAGAATTCACTTCGTCGGCTTCGGCAGTCGCGAGAATCTCGGACAAGGGCGCGCTCCACGAGAGAACGAGAGAATGCTCCTCTTCACTGCCATTCTGATTCTGCTCGGCTCCTTCTTCGCCGGCATCCATCTTCACTTCCACGGGCTTTTCCACCGGCGTGCTATACAAATTCGCTTGCTTGGAAGGCTCCGTCGGTTTGGGATCTTTCGAAGCAGGTAAGCTTGCCAAATAAACTTGCGCCGGAATCGCCCAATTGATGAGCGCGATGCCTTGGCGCAATCCACCGTCGCCGATGCCAACGACCGCGCCGCTCTTATCGAAAATTGGCGCGCCGGAATGGCCCGGCTGTATCGTAGAACCCACACGCAGAATCTTGGCTTGATACTTGGGATAACCTTGCTTGCCCACGACGGACTCGAAGTGCGCCTCGCTTTTGAAAATGCTGCCCATTGTCGGTGGCGCCAAGCTCGGTGCGAATTTAATGTCATTGCCCTGCATCGTGTTCACGTCGTTCGGATAGCCCCAAATCAAATACTCTTCTTTTGAATTGGGCGACACACTCGCCACTTTCAACGGCGTGAGCGCGAGATCGTTGCTTTCGAGTTTGAGCAATGCCAGGTCGGATTCATGATGCGCGGCTACGACGCTCGCGCCGCGCTCTTTCTTTAGCGCTTCCGAATAAACCGTAATGCTCGCTGCGCCCGCGACCACGTGCAGCGCGGTCACGACGTAATCCGGCTGCGACCACACGAAGCCGGTGCCGCTTTCTAATTTGCCGCCGGCAAAACGCGAGGTGATTTTCACCACGGACTTTGCGCTCTCTTGCGGCGAGGTGGGCTGGCTTGCAACATTTGTCGCCCAAATACCGAGAGCGAGCGCCATGAAGCGCCCGATTATTTTTCTAATCTTTGCAGCTCGCATAAAACTTCCTCCACGGCTTTGAGAGTTTCAATTTGCTGTTCCACGGGCAGGCGCTCGATTTTGTCGGCAAGTGCGCCCAGCTTTTGATAGAGCAGATTTTTTTCATCCTGAATTTCAGGCTTGTAAAGGCCGCGATAAACGCGCAAAACTTCCGCAGGATCGTTGCCGAGCCGCTCCAACGAAATTTTGTTGCACAAATCAAGATCGGCCAGCGTGCCGAACAGCGAACTGGATTGCGCCTTTTGCACCTCGCTGATTTGCACTTGCCTGCCCTCGGGCTGAATGCCGAGCTTTTTCCAAGCCACGAATTGCCGCGCCTCCGCCGGGGTGTACCCTGCTTTGGTCCATTTCGCCACTTCCTCTTGAATCGAATCGGAAAACAAATCCGACGAGCGAAAGAACAAACCGAGCAGAATGCCGGCGACACATGCAAAGCCAAAACTGCCGATGCGCATGCCGTTCACTTTAAGCTTGCTCATCAAACCTTCTGCGGTCGCTGCGGCGCCGCCACTTTCTTGCAGCCCAAGAAACGCGGCCAGCAACGAGGCCAGCGCGCCTAGTATGACCGATACCACCGGTGACACGGACAACCCGACAATGATGCCGACCAGTAGTCCCATGCCGAGTCCGGAGAACACGTTGATCGCGTTGCCGCTACTATTCGTTTGCGTTTCAGCCATGTGATGCTCCCGTGGTTAATGGAAAATATGAGAGGTAATCGGGCAAACAAGCTGCATCAGCACAAAAAGCTGCATCATCCTGTGCCGAAACATATGCGCAAGGTAATAGTCCCGCAACAAAACGCAAGGTCAATTTGGCAATCTTGGCAACACCTCGATTGCTTGTAGAGTAACGACGCGTAGCCTTTGGTTCATGGTCTCTCTAACGGAAGATAATCTCCCAAGTGTGACCTTGCTTTCGTTTCTCAAATTTCTGCTATAGTGTGAATTGCAGATTGTTTTGTAAGCTGTTTGTGATTGCTTTGATTTTTGGTTTCTCCTTCGCGTCTGCGTTCTTGACAAAGAGTTGGATCACACACCGCAAACCGCCCAACAGAACTAAAGTAAAATTCATTCTTGTCTTTCCGAGCACTCGGCACTATTTCGATTCAAGCTGTTAGCAGGAGTTGTTGAATGGCCCCTCGCAAGATTAAGTGCTTGCCTTTGAAGGCCTCTTGATTATATTGTCGCGCGTAAGTATTGGTTTGTAGAAATGAGGTCGCAGGTGCTGAATTCTTGAATTGCACATTTCACTTCAAGTGCCTATGAGCGACAATCGCCCCGGCGGCGTAGCACAACAAAGCTCACTTCTCGCCACCAAGCTCTACCCTCCAAAGAGACGCTTCGATGTGGTGCAACGCCCGCGCTTGACGGAGCGCCTCAACGCGAGTTTGCAGCAACAACTCACTCTTATCTCGGCGCCGGCCGGGTTTGGCAAAACCACTCTGTTGGGCGAATGGATTCCAGCCAGCCCGCGCTGTGTCACGTGGGTCTCGCTTGATAAAAGCGACAACGACCCGATGCGCTTTTGGAGCTACATAATCGCCAGTTTGCAAATGCTGCGAAGCGACCTCGGCAAAAACGCCCAGGCTTTGCTCGATGCTCCGCACCCGCCGACGTTTGAGACCTTGCTCACCAGCTTGGCAAATGAGATCGCGGCTTTCCCCGAGGCCTTCGTGCTCGTGCTCGATGATTATCACGTCATCGAAACGCCGCCGATTCACGAGGCGCTCGCCTTTTTGCTCGAGCACCTCCCCCGCAACATGCACGTGATGATCACCAGCCGCGCCGATCCCTCGCTGCCGCTCGCACGTTTGCGCGCCCGCCGCGAGATGACCGAATTACGTGCGCACGATTTGCGTTTTACAATGACCGAATCCACTGCCTTTCTCAATGAAGTCATGAAAATCGGCCTCGCGGAAAAAGACATCGCCGCGCTCGATCATCGCACCGAAGGCTGGATCGCGGGCTTGCAATTGGCCGCGCTCTCCCTGCAAGGCCGCGAGGATGTTTCTGCTCGCGTCCAAGCTTTCACCGGCGATGATCGTTACATTCTCGATTATCTCATTGAAGAAGTCTTTCAGCGCCAGCCCGAATCCGTGCAGAATTTTTTGCTCCAAACTTCGATTCTCAACCGCATGTGCGGCTCATTGTGCGACGCGGTTTTGTATGCGCAGAGCGGAGAGCAGAGGGCGGAGGGCAATTTAGAACAGTACAATTCACAAGCCACGCTCGAACAGCTCGAGCGCGCGAATCTCTTCATCATCCCGCTCGACGACAAGCGGCAATGGTATCGGTATCACCATTTGTTCGCCGATCTGCTGCGTTTCCGGCTGCAACAATCCCAACCCGAAATAATCGCCGCGCTGCATCGCCGCGCCAGTCATTGGTTCGAGAGCAACGGTTTGATGGAAGAAGCCATCGAGCATGCGATTGCCGCCAAAGATTGGGATCGCGCCGCGGGCTTGATCGAAACGGTGGCGCTGAAAATGTTGGTGCGCTGGCAGCAGGGCACTTTGCAGAATTGGATGAAGCAGCTTCCCGCTCAATCGTTGGAAAAAAGGCCGGATTTGTGTCTTTGGCACGCTTTCGGTTTTTTGCAAAACGCCAGCTATGACGCGTGCGAACCATACCTCCAAATAGCGGAACAGGCCTGGCAGAGCACCCCGCCCGACCATAAACTTTATGCGGTATGGACGATACGCGCCATGGTGGCATTCGTCCGCGCCGACGCCAACGCGAGTTTGGAGGCGGGCCAAAAGGCGGTTTCGTTCATGCAATCCGCCAATCCTCTCGAACAAGCTCTTGGCATGTTGGGTCTGGCGCTGGCGCTCGTGCTCAACGGCCGCTACCGCGAGGCCCAAACGAGTTTTGACGAGATCATCGTCGCCAGCGAAAAAATCGGCCACCATGTCATCTATTTCGCTTCGTCGATGTGGCTGAGCTACATTCATGCGACGCAAGGCCGGCTGCGGCAAGCCATGGCCGCGCTGCAGCGTGCGGAGCGACGCGGCAGCCTGAATGTCCCCGTGCCGGCGATTTTGACGCACAGCCTACAATGCGATCTCGAAAGTGAATGGAACAACATGGAAGTCGCCGAGCGCCATCTGCGCGCCTGTCTCGAGGTCAAGCGGCAGAACCCCGGAGATTGGTTGTTTATCATCGACGGGGTGCAGGCACTCGTGCGGATGCTCTGGCAGCATGATGAAAAAGCCGAGGCCGCGCGGTTCATCGATCATCAACTCGAATTGGCGAAGAAGCATCGCAATGCGCTGACCGTCCGGCAAATGCAAGCCCTGCATGCGCAGATGTCGCTGTGGGAACACGATCTCACTGCCGCCGCGCGTTGGGCGAAAACGAGTCATTTGGCAACCGATGAGAATTTCTCTTTTGGCCGCGAGATCGAGTACCTCACTTTCGTTCGCGTGCTCTTCGCGCAAACGCGATACGATGAGGCCATCACTTTGTTGAATCGACTTCAACGCACAGTTGAAGCCGATGGCAGGGTGCGATGTTTAGTGGAGATTTCAGTGCTACAGGCGCTTGCACATAAAAACCTCGCGCAGGCCCAGCAGGCCATGCTTGCTCTGGAACGCGCCCTTACTCTCGCCGAGCCGGAAGGCTACATCCGCACTTTTGTGGATGAAGGCGCGCCGATGGTGGAATTGCTGCGGCAGTTTATTCGAGATCAAAGAGAGAGGCCATCTGAAGCGAGCCAAGCTTTGCAGAGTTACGCAATGAAACTGCTCGCCGCATTTCCGCCCGAACTGGCGCCAGCAGCGGTTCAAACGCACAAAACCTCCGCCGCATTGCCGGCCTCTTATCTCGTCGATCCGCTGAGCGAGCGTGAATTGGAAGTCCTGAAACTCATTGCCAACGGCTTATCCAATCCAGAAATCGCTCGCAAGCTTTTTGTCGCGAACAGCACGGTGAAGCGACACATCAACAACATCTACGCGAAGCTCAATGTCCACACCCGCACGCAGGCGGTGGCGAAAGGGAAGGGACTTAAACTTTTGGCATAGGCACTCACCACCGTGAAACACATATTTCTTTCACAAAATTTTGTTTGCTATAATGACTAATCAAAACCTTCCTGCCACTCCTGGCGGAGAAATTATTCTATATCAAACTGAAGACGGCCAAAGCCGCATTGAAGTGCGACTGGAAGATGAATCAGTTTGGTTGGCGCAGGCTGCTCTTGCCGAGCTTTTTCAAACCACATCGCAAAATATCACTCTTCATCTCAAAAATATTTTTCACGAAGGAGAGCTGGAAGAGAGCGCAACCTGTAAGGAATACTTACAAGTTCAACCGGAGGGCGCTCGACAGGTGCAGAGAAGCAGAAAGTTTTACAATCTCGAAGCCATAATCGCGGTTGGCTACCGCGTGCGCTCGCATCGCGGCACACAGTTTCGCCGTTGGGCAACTGAACGCCTGCGCGAGTACCTCGTCAAAGGCTTTGTGATGGATGATGCGCGCTTGAAGGCAGGCATCGCTCTTGGCGCGGATTATTTTGATGAATTACTCGAGCGCATTCGTGACATCCGCGCCAGCGAAAAACGTTTTTATTGGAAAGTCCGCGACATTTACAAGCTTTCGGTTGATTACGACCCGCAAACGGAAGAGACGCAGGAGTTTTTCAAGATCGTGCAGAATAAGCTGCATTTCGCGATATCGGGCAAAACCGCCGCCGAGATCATCGCCGAACGCGCTGATGCAGCCAAACCCAACATGGGGCTGACTTCTTGGAAAGGCGCCAAGGTGCGCAAAGTCGATGTGACAGTGGCAAAGAACTATTTGAAGGAACAGGAGATCAGCGAGCTTAATCGCGTTATCACGATGTATTTGGATTATGCCGAAGATCAGGCACGCCGTCATCGTCCTCTTTACATGCGTGACTGGCGCGAGAAGCTTGACGCCTTTCTCAAATTCAACGAGCGAGATTTGCTGAAACACGCCGGCAAAGTTTCCATGGAAGTGGCGCAGGCATTGGCGCTGCAGGAATGCGAGAAATTCAGTGTTCGCCGGTTGGCGGAAGAAGCCGAGGCGGAAGCCCTGGCGGATGATGATGAGCTGAAACGATTGGAGGCGAAAATCGAAAAGAAAAAGAGGAAAGGAAAGCGATGAGCGAAAAGGGGGCTGCGGCTATGCCGTCAAGATGATCATAATGCGCCTCATAAATTTTGCTACTTCGCATCTCGTCGATCCGCTCAGCGAGCGCGAGCTGGAAGTTCTGAAACTCATTGCCAACGGCTTATCCAATCCAGAAATCGCTCGCAAGCTTTTTGTCGCGAACAGCACGGTGAAGCGACACATCAACAACATTTACGCGAAGCTCAATGTCCACACCCGCACGCAGGCGGTGGCGAAAGGAAGGGAGCTAAAACTCTTGGCGGAATAAACGCCCCTTTCGACTTTCGAGGCTCGAGGAAGTCTTGCCGCTATTTTAAATTCTTCACCACCATTCTCCCCTTCAAATTCATCCCCAAATCCACCTCTCGGCTCATGCTGCTACACCCCCTGGCTGCTTATATTGAGCATGTAAATTGATTCGTTCTACAACGCGCCGCTAAACTGCACTCGCATCGCGTGCAAGCCCGGCGGCGCAAACTTCACAAATTGAAAGGAGACTCATTATGCAAGCCATCAAACGCTGGTTTGGCTGGACCGCGGTCATCGGGCCGATTCACATGTGTGAGCAGCTTCTCTTCGGCATCGACGAGGTCGATGAGCTGAAAGGCTTTGCCAACAGCTATTACTCATTGTTCAGTAATCCGGATTATGGCACCGTATTTTTGGTCACGATCTCATTCAGCCTCATTAATTTGATCGTTTACGGCCTTTTGAAAGGCGGACGAGCGCGGCTCGCGGCTATGGGGTTCTTTGCGCTGGTGTCAGTCGGTGAGATGCACCACATAATCAAAACGATCGTTCACGCCGCCTACGACATCGGCACGACAACGGCGATTCCGTTTGTGATCTTCGGCGTACTGCTGTCGCGTGAATTGATTTGGGAGTTTCGGAAAACGTCTTCGTCAAACGCGCCGGTTGTGGAAGCAGCGTATCAACAAGCATGAACAGCATATTCCAACGCGATAAAGGCGGCGTATTCTTCGGCGCCGCTTTTTCGCTGCTGTTTGTACATCAAAGAAAGAAAAAGGACATAAAATGATCAACATCGGTGATTTCGCTGAGGCCTCGTTTACGGTCCAGCCCAGTGATACCGCAAGCGCGCTGTCCATTTCACCCGAAGACGCCTTTCCGGAAGTCTTCGCCACGTCGCGCATGATTGCGCTCATGGAGCTTGCCGCGGCGCGGTTGATAAGGCCCATGCTTCAAGATGGGCAGTTGTCGGTCGGAGTTTCCCTCAACGTCAAGCACACCGCGGCCACTCCGGTTGGTTGCAAAGTCACGGCCGTGGCAACCTATCTTGGTCCGGCGGGCAAGCTCTTTCGCTTCAAGGTAGAAGCCTTTGATGATGCCGGTTCCATTGGCGAGGGCGAACACTTGCGGGCAATCGTAGACACGGAACGCTTGATTGCCGGTGCGGCGCGACGAAAAACATGAGCAATAAGCCGTCAATTACACCCCCAAAATACACCCTCTGGTGCATGACGCTACACCCCCTCGGTGCTTATATTGATCATGTAAATTGAGTCAATCAAATTTTGGCGAAGTCGGACTTGCGCATGAAGATCATGACAAATTGAAAAATTCCCGAAGCGCAAGTCCGACTTCACGTCAACAAGTTGCGGAGTTAATGATGAAACGATACAACATTGGTACGATGATCATGCTGCTGGTTCTTGCTGGCATGAGTCCGGCGCAAACGCCGCTGGCGTTGGACGAAGCGTTGCGTCTGGCGCGGCAGAATAATTTGCAACTGCAAAAGCAGCAGCAAAAGCAAAGAATAGCCGAGCTGGAGGTGGCGATCAAGCGCGGCCAGCGCTTGCCTGCGCTCGATTTCAGCGCGACGACTTCATATACCGACGAAGTTGCGAGACTCGATATTCCCGTTGATCAACTCGGACTGCCATTGCAGTCACAGCCGCGCATCGAGCTGGGCGGACATGATCGCACGGATATCGCCATCGGCGTGCGCCAGCCGATTTTCACCGGCGCGCGATTGAGCACGCAGGTCGAATTAGCGCAGACCGCATCCGAGTCGGAACAAACGCGGTTGGAAGTTTTGCAGCAGCAGACGGCGTATCAAGTTTATCTGCTCTTCTATCAAGCCCAAAGCTTGAAAAAAGAGCGCAAAATTCAGGAAGCCAGTTTGTCGCGGTTGAGCGTGCAACTGCAGCAGACGCGCCATTTGTTCAACGCGGCGCAGGCGATGGCGTACGACACGCTGCAAGTTTACAATCAAACGCTGCAGCTTAAAATTCAAATGGAGCAAAATCAGCGCGATCAACGGCTCACGGATTTGCAGACGGCGAGGTTGTTGAATTTGCCGAGTGTGCGCCCCATCGCCGACATGGATTTGGCCAAGCCGCCGGCATTTCGCGCGCCGTTGGATAGTCTCAAACAAAAAGCGCTTGCATCTCGTTCCGAATTGAGCGGCGTTCGACTCGGCCAGCTCAGCGCCAAGCTCAGTCGCAAGCTGGCGCAATCAACTTTCTTTCCGGAGATCGGCGCGGAAGCAAAATATCATTATGGCAAGCCTGGGTTGAACCAAGTCGCTAATCAATGGATGGGTTACGCTACGGTCGGCGTGAACTTGCAGTGGAATTTGTGGCGCGGCAATCAGGATCGTCATCGCGTCGAAGCCGCTGAGGTGGAATACCATCGCCTGACATTGGAAGAACGCGAATTGCTGCGCAGCATTGATTACGAAGTCGAGCGAAGCTGGGAGAACGCGAAATTTGCCGCCGAGCAAATCGAGTTGGCGGAGCGGCTGGTGGTGCAACAACAGGAGCGCTATCGCATCGCCGACGTGCAACAACGCGAGGGCGTGGCCACGACCAACGATTTGATCGTCGCCGAATCAGATTTGACGCAGGCCGAAGTGCAGTTGCAGCGCGCGTTGATTCAGTATTATGTCGCGGAAAGCGAGATTCTATTGGCGACCGGTGTGATTGGTGAATAAAGACGAACAGATTTTGTAGTCCCCGCCCCTTGTGGGCGGCTGTCAAAGCCAATGAATTCGTGGTTGCAACTGTGCCCCACAAGGGGGCAAGGCTACGAATCTCTTGTACACGCATTTGAAAATTCTGTAAGGAGAAGATCATGCAAAAGATTGTACAGTATTTCTTGCCGGCGCTGTTACTGCTCGCCAGTTGCGCGAACAAAGACAATTCGACGTTTCAAGCCAGCGCGATTGTCGAAGGCACGGCGATCAAAGTGGCGGCGCAAACCGGCGGTTATTTGCTGAAGCTGAGTGTCGATGAGGGCGACGACGTCGCCAGCGGCGATACGCTCGCGCTCGTCGATGTCGAGAAACTGAGCTATCAACTCGAGCAGGTGCAGGCCAGCCTCGACGAGCTTGACGTGCAGCATCGTCTGGCTTCGACTAATTTACGCCGCGCTCAGCAGGATTACGATTATGCCAAAACCAAATATGCGCGCTATCTCGACCTTTTTCAAAAAAACGCGGCTTCGCAACAAGCCTTGGATGATTTGAAAAACGCTTACGATCGCGCCAACACGGCGCTCGACGCCGCGAAGCAAAGCTTGCAAGCCATTGCCAGCAAAGAGAAAGGTTTGGAAGCGCAAACAAAATTGCTGCAGCGGCAAATCAACGACGCTATGGTGAAAGCACCGGTCAGCGGCACGATTACGACGCGATTTTACGACGCCGGTGAAACCATTTCGTCGAATGCGCCGGTTGTGGAGCTGGTCGATCTTTCCAAAATGTGGACGAAGGTCTATGTCTCGGAAACCTATTTGCCGAAAATCAAAATCGGCCAGCCCGCGCAAGTCAAAATCGACGGCACGGAGCAAACGCTCGCCGGCTCGGTGGCCTGGATCAGCGCGAAGGCTGAATTCACGCCGAAAAATATTTTGACCGAGGAAAGCCGCACGGCGCTGGTTTACGCGGTGAAAATCAATATCGAAAATCCCGCGCGCGTATTGAAGCACGGCATGCCGGTTTCGATTGTGTTGTAGCTTGTAGTAGCGCCTTATGAGTTTTGATAATCAAAATCGGTAATGGGCAAATCCGAACTCATCCCCTAAATCCCCTTCTCTTAAAAAGAGAAGGGGACTTTCAGAGCTTCTATCCAGCTTCTCCCCCTTCTTTTCCCAAGAGAAGGGGGCAGGGGGATGAGTTCAAGCTGAAGAGCATTACCGAACTTGAACATCAAAATTCATTAGGCGCCACGTTTGACATACAAGACA
>JABWAN010001052.1 GCA_013361015.1 Candidatus Zhuqueibacterota bacterium
CTCCAATATATCAACTGCTCGCCTCAACCCTCGGCGGTTTAGCTGTTGCTTTTCGCGCTTGTTTGCAGCAGGCTGCGCGTCAAAACCTTACAATCTCGGTTTTGTCGGTGGCCATAACGGAGAAGCCGAGTATGTCGAGAGTTTTTCTGTCGGCGTCGATCTTGTCGATGTTGCCTTGCAGTTCTTCGATGCCGAAACCCTTTGGCTCCTGCATTTTCACTTTCACGGGCATGAAGCCGTTCGCCGCGGAATACGTGCCTTTGAGTTTCACAATATCGCCCACGCGCAAGGTCGCCAAGCTAATGCTCTGCCGCTGTGCGTTTTTGATTTCAACTCCGCCGGAGACGACAAAGTCACGATTCATCAAACGCAACACACTCTTTTGCGCATCGAGGTTTTGAATTTTGCCCTCGAGTGCGGCAGCGTCATCCGGTGGCTTGATTTCGACTTCCATGGCCTCAAAACCGCCGTCGTTTGCAGGCTTGCCTTTGACTTTCACACGCTGCCCGATTTTCAGGTTGCTGAATCCGATGGTTGCAGCCATAAATTTGCTCCTCCGTATTGGGTCAACTATATTTTTGTTATTTGAATATCTGCCGCAGGAATTAATTCTCTCCGTCGTCAAACACGGTCATGGCGTTCGTCCAAACCGGCACGCCGTTGAGCCGCAGCGTTTTCTTCTCACGATCTAGCTTTACAATGACGCCCTGCATCTCGTCGATGTTGAATTCCAGCGTGTCGCGCAGCTTGAGCTTCTTCAGCGTGAATCCGCGCCCTTCTTCATAGAGTCCTTTGAGCTTGAGCATGGTGCCGGTTTTCAAAGCACTCGGCGCGAGGCGATTGCCGTCGAGGTCTTTGATCTCGAGGTCTTCGGGCACCGCAATCTCACAGCCGCACACGCGCAAGCGCCGGCCCGCAACGCTTTGCACGGCGCACGTCATTTCAGCCTCGCCTCCCGAGGTTTCGGGAGTGATTTCCACTGCCAAAAAGCCTTCACCCTCGCGGAATTTGCCGCTAACCTTCACGTGCTGGCCGATTTGAAGATCGTTGAAAGAGAGAAAGCTCATAGTCAAATGTCCCAAATCCCTATGCGATTGAATTGCAGCTCGAAAACTCTTGCCTCACAGCCCTACTGGTCACAACGAATTCATGCCTCTTCATCCACTTCCTGCGCCTCTTCCTCAGGCGCACTATGGAGGAGCACGTCAAAAACAGCGCTGAGATTTCTGTCCATTTCTTCGATACAACGTACACCGTCATCGATCATGCGGGTCAGGCGGCGGCGCCAGCCTTCTTCTTGCAAGCGCAGCGTTTTGCAGGCGCGGCGCAAATGCGTCAAGCCTTCGTAAAGCAGAATCCGATTCGCAATCTCGGTGTCCATCAGCGTGAAATATTCTTCCAAAAAAACCTGAATGGACACAGCGATTTCCGGATTGCGCTTCACTTTCCCGCGTAAAAACACGAGCACGTTGCCCAGGTCGGTGGCCGGATCGCCGTAACTAAGCGCATCGAAATCGAGCAGCCAGGCATTGCCGTTGTCGAGATGCACCTGGCCGAGATGAAAATCACCGTGAATCGGCGTAAGCTTGGCGTCGCGAATCAAACGCGCTTCGATGCGTTTGGCGGATTCGACGATGTAGTTTATGCGGGTTTCGAGCTCCGGACACGCCAACGCGAGAAAAGGATAACGCGGATGGCAACGCAAGAAATGCTCCCGCACGAGATAGGATTGCTCGGGAACGTAAGCGCATTTGTGCAACTTGGCGATGACGCGCGCCAATTGCTGAAAGTAGGTGGGATTGGGATTCTGCTTCACCGCGGCTTTGAGCGAGAGCGCGGGCACTTCTTCTTGAAACAGCATGCAGAGCGCAGACGAAAAATCCAACGGCTCGGGAATATAGATACCGTCGCTGGCCTCGCGGCTAAAGCCTTTTTCCCAAAGCTGCTGCATTGCGGCATAAACGCGCTCGCCGCGCCGCGCCTTGTAAACTTTGCCGACTACGCGCCATTGAAAATGATGATCGTGTTGCGGATCATGGGCCTCGACGAGATAGCGAATCACACAGCGTTGATTGCGCCGCCGCAACACTTCGACGCCGACCTGCTGCACCGTGAGCGCCTCGTCCAAAAATTTGTGTACGAGCGCAGTAAACGGTTCCCGCATCGCGTTGCCGTCCAACGCAACGTCGAGCGTATACAGCTTGTCCTGCAATCCGAGAAGAGAAGAAGTTTCAGCCATGCTGCTGCCCTCGCAACTCCAGTTTGTCGTCATGCCTTTCGGCACGCGTGGTCACTAATTTCCAGCGCTTGAA
>JABWAN010001053.1 GCA_013361015.1 Candidatus Zhuqueibacterota bacterium
ATGGCTTGAGCATTCATTCGAATTTGGACAACGTGCTCGCGGATCAACTAAAAAGAGTGGTGGGAGAAAAATTAGCCGAGGCGCGAACGCAAATCGAAACGCGCGTGCGCGCGGAGGTGGATAAGAGAAGAAAAGAAGCCGAGGCTCTTGTTGAAAATTACAAACAAGGCTTGACCGCGGAAATGCAAAAAGTGCGCGGCGTGGTTGATCAACAAGTCGAAGAGCTCAACAAACGCAAAGCCGAAATTGAAGCGCGCATCGAAGCGGAGAAGAACAAAGCCAAGCAGGCCGTGGATGAAAAAAAGAAGCAAGCCGAAGAGGAGGCGAAGAAGAAGTTAAAAGGGCTTTTGAAGAAGCCGTGAGGGGTTCGCGGTAGCCCTTTCAAAGGGCCGGCTCGTTGGGTTCGATCTTCAATCAAACCGCTCTGCCACGGCTTGGCCGTGGCACTTTATTTTAAAAACTTCTGCTTCAACTTACCATATGCGCGCGGCGGATGGTGTTGGCGTCGGATTCCGAAAGGCCGAAGTGCTTCACCTTGCCCTGCGGAATCAACTCCCTCACCGCTCCCGCCACCTCTTCGATGGGCACACTCGGATCGGGGCGATGCTGGTAAAATTGGTCGATGGCCTCGACGCGGAGACGCTTAAGAGAAGCTTCGGCAACGCGCTTGATTTGTTCCGGCCGGCTATCGCAGCCCGTCCCAGGCCCCGGTGCCGTGTTGGGAGCATGTTTGAACCCGAATTTGCCGGCGATCACAACTTGGCCGCGAAAAGGAAAAAGCGCTGCACCAAGGAGCTGCTCGTTGGTGAATGGGCCGTAGACTTCCGCGGTATCGAAGAACGTGATGCCACGTTCGCCGGCTTTGTGCAGGAAGGAAATCATCTCTTGTTTGTCGGCCGGCTTATCACCAAAACTCTTTCGCATGCAACCAAGTCCGAGAGCCGAGACTTCGAGATTGCTGTTGCCAAGCTTGCGCTTTTGCATTTTGATTTTCTTCCTAAAGACTGAATCTTGCTATTTGCTCTCCGCCTTTATGTCATAACAGAGCAAAATATCTTGATCGCGCAAATAGAGTTTGCCGTTGGCAATGACCGGATGCGCCCAAGCCGGCTGCCTGGTGCGGTCGGGTTGAGTAAAACGGCCGCGCTCAATGTATTGCTTCGGACTCGGCTCAATCAAAAGCATGGTACCATCTTCGAGGCGATAATAGATGCGGCCATCCGCAAAGGCCACTGAGCCTTTCGGCGCGCGCTTTTCGCCGCGACGCTCATCCCACATCACATTGCCGGTTTGAAAATCGAGACACGCAAGGTAGCCGCCGGAGTTGCCGCCGTTGGCGCCATACAAATTGCCTTCGAATAGAATCATACCGCCGTGATGGTTTTGCATTCTGTTGGTGAAATAGACCTCTTCGGCATTGATTGCGCCGTTCGCAGCCTTGCTCAACTTCACCAACCCGCCGCCGTTATCATAAGCCGAGGCGGCGAACACCAAACCATTGTGATGAAGCGGTGTGGAACAGTTTATACCATAGCCGTTAGAAGCCCGGTTGTACTGCCAGAGAAATTTTCCATCAGACGCAGCGACTCCAACAACCGCCTTCGCCGTGAACTGCACATATTGGCGCTGTCCCTCGAAGTCGATTGCAATAGCCGAGGCATAGGCCGCGCTGGGGCTGCCGGGCACTTGACTCTTCCAAATTGTTTTGCCGGTCAACTTGTCGAGCGCCACGATCGTCGCGTCTTCGCCACCCGGAGTGCAGATCACTTTAGCACCATCAACAAGCGGCGATTCGCGAAAACTCCAGGTTGGTACGCTTCCGCCGAAATCGCGCTGCATGCTGCGTTGCCAAACAATCTTGCCGTCGCGCACCTGCAAACAAGACACATCGCCGCCCAAGCCGATAACATAGAGACGTTCGCCGTCAATCGTCGGCGTGCAGCCCGGTCCATCCTTTCCCGGAGGCGCGTCTTGTTGGAAAGCCGGCCCGACGCGCGTTGCCCAAATTGTTTTGCCATCCTTCTCCGATAAAGCCCAAACGACTTCATCTGCGCCGCGATTGCTCATGCCGAAAATTTTGCCGGCAGCAATGGAAGGAGCGCTTTCGCCGCCGCCGAGTTCCGTGATTTTCCACGCGAGCGGCGGGCCGGCTTGCGTCCATTCTTTGAGCAAACCGCTCTCTTTGGAAATGGCGTTCCGATCCGGACCCTGCCATTGCGGCCAATCGAAGGATTCGGGCGACGACGCTGCGAAGGCTATCGCGCTGAACACTGCCAACGTCAGATACAGGGCAAAACGTCTCATGAAAG